>JBDWKL010000017.1 GCA_039973685.1 Hyphomicrobiales bacterium | reverse complement strand
TTACCCGTGCCGCTTTCACCGCGAACGAACACAGTGGCATCAGATCCTGCCGCACTTTGCAACGTTTGATAGACCGTTTGCATCGCAGGCGAACGCCCGACGAAACTAACAAACCGATCACGGTGCAATTCTTCTTGAATTTGTTCAATTTTCGCTTCGAGATTGCGACGTTCAGCAGCGTTGCGAACAGTGACCCGAAGACGTTCAGCCGTAAATGGCTTCATAATGAAGTCGGCTGCACCTTCACGCATGGCATCAACGGCCAAATTCACGGAAGCATGGCCCGTAATAATGATCACATCGGTGGGAACATCGCGCGCTTTTAGCTCTTTGAGCATCTCAATGCCGTTCATATCCGGCAAATGCACATCAAGAACAGCAACATCAGGCGGGTCTTTAGCGATGATGTCCATCGCCGCCTGACCCGTTTCTACACACGTGATTTCGTAGCCTTCGGACTTCAGGTAAGCCTGATAAGTCTCTGAAAGAGCAAACGAATCTTCAACCAACAAGACACGTGAAGGCCTCAAACGACCATCACTCAAGGGTATTGTCATGCCACCACACCCAAATTACAGCACCAAATTTAAGTCAAACAGTAAAGAAACAGGGTTAAGGGGAGGTGAAGGTTTGCAACTGAAAGCTGTATCCACAAAAAAGCCCCCCGCAGAAAACTGCGAGAGGCTGTTTAAAATTACCCTTAGATGACAGGCTTATGCAGATTTTCGCTCTGGGAAGAACACATTATCATCTAGCATTTTTTCAACATGGCCCAACGATGCTGTGCCCTTATCTTTCAAAACAGAGGCATGTTTCAAACGTTGTTTATCATTGTTTTCCGTCTCAGTTTTAGCCGCAAGATCAGCCACCTCTTGAACGCCAAACTGTGAGAAAAGACCAACTAAACGGTGGGCGACAGAGACAAGCTGCTCTTGATCATCGTCACCAATAGCGCCTTCAAGCTTTTCAAGTTGCTCAACAGCATTTTTGCGGAATTTACCAAATAACATCACAAAATCATCGTAGCCGAGAGCTTCCGCCATATCAGCAAGGAGGATGCTGTCAAACAAATCTTCGTTGAAATCTTCTTTGAACGTTTCTTTGCTCTTTGCCTTCTTAGTTGATTGTTCTGACTTGGCTTTTTTCTTCTTGTCAGCTTTTACAAGCGCCCGTTTCGCATCTGCTTTGGCAACATCAACAGCAACACTTGCCAGAACTTTTTGCAAATCAGCCGTTCTAAGTGGCTTGATCAAATAATCATTCATGCCCGCTTGAAGTGCAACCTTACGGCGACTTTCCAAGGCTTGCGCCGTCAACGCAACAATCGGCGTTTCGCTGGTTCGCCCTTCAAGTTTACGAATTTCTTCGGTTGCTTCAATGCCATCCATTTTCGGCATTTCCAGATCCATCAGCACCAAATCAAACCCGCCAAGCTCCATCGCTTGCAAAGCCTCTTCACCGTTGACTGCGGTTTGAACTTTATGGCCGAGTTTTTCCAGCATGGTCTTGATCACAAGCTGACTTGCCGGCGTGTCTTCAGCCACAAGCACGCGCATCGATGGCATATCGTCTGAGAAATCGACCTTAATTTCTTTCGGCGCCACCAATTTCTTGGCATCCGCAATATCAAACACCAGTTCAAAGAAAACTTTAGTGCCTTGGCTGCGTGTTTCATCAAAACCAATTGAACCGCCCATGAGTTCAACAAGCTTACGGCAAATGGCAAGACCAAGGCCCGTGCCATTATTGGATAGGCCTTCACGGTGCGGCACAGCCCAATTGCGATCTTTTTCAAATGGTTCAAAGAGCGTTTTCTTCAAGATGTCAGGAATACCCGGCCCCGTATCAGCAACAAAGAAGCGAATATGGGACTTGCCCTTCACCTTCTCAATGACTTCAACGCCGATCTCGATTGTACCGTCATCGGTAAACTTCGTTGCATTGGAAAGTAGATTAAGCGCCACCTGCGAAACGCGGCCTGCATCCCCCATCACTGCTTTTGGCAGTTCTTTCGGGAACGATGTCACCAACTTCACGCCATCAGCACGTGGCAAGTTTCTCGCCATTTCAACAGTTGATTCAAGCATATGCTTCAAATCAAATGGCGCATCATCAAGTTTATAATGGCTTGAATCTAGGCGGGCGAAATCGAGGATGTCACTGATTAAGCTCAGCAAATGATCAGCTGACTCGCCAATACCATCAGCATACTTTTGTTGCGTTTTATCAAGATCTGTATCGGTCAACAGATCGGACATCCCAACAATTGCGTTCATTGGCGTGCGAATTTCGTGTGAAATAACAGCAAGGAAATCAGATTTTGCACGGCTTGCTTGTTGCGCTTTAACCGCTAGATTCCACATTTCTGACGCTTTTTCTTCAAGATCATTTTGCGCTTGGATCAACGCCATTTCACGATCTTTAAGCTCAGTTACATCACTGACCAGAATAATCCGCGTCCCATCAACCCGTTTTGAAAACGTAATGGTTAGCCAGCGACCATCTGCCATTGGCATGGCAATTGGCTCGGCATCCGCCATTCTCCAACCATCCATAACCGCATCAAATACTTCATACCCGTCAACGTCGAGAAATGACCCTGCTCGTTTTGCAGATCTCAGAAGCTTTCCAAAAATCGCTCCCTCATTCAATTCATCCGTCAAATCTGGGAACATCTTAATGAAGGGCGTGTTGAAAAACACCAAAGCTTCGCGATCATCAAATCGCGCATAGCCTTCGGTTACACTTTCCAAAGCATCAGTTAGGAAATCCGTGGCCTCTTCGTCTTCTTCCTGCTCTGGCGTTGAAATTTTTGAAGGTTTTCCTTCACTTAAAACCGCAACAAGCGTCATTGCGACGAGCAAAACAACAGCAAATGGCTGGAGATAGGCATAATTGCTGACAAAGGTTTGCAGCTCATCACCCATTGGCAAAACCATTGGGGCAGCAATCAGTCCCCCCATTAGCAAGGCACCCATCGCCAACAAAAGCCCTCGGCCTTTGCTAGGTTTTGTAGAGTTTGCCTGTGTTTGTGGCTGGTTGTCGTTATCTTTGACCATCGTGTGCCCCGCATTGTTAATCGGGCACATACGAAAAGCGCCCGGTCGGAAGGAGTAACCGGGCGCTAGTCTTTAACGAAAATGGTTAGAGAAGTGTCACCGAAGCCGCAAAAGTGTTTAAGGGAGAGCAAAACACTAAAAGACGATGATCTTCAAAGGCCCCAAAATTTGGAATTGCCCCAGCCATTTCTAAAGGTCTTCAACACTACTAATAGGAAGGTGTTTTTCTCACATTACTGTCCTTTTCCAAGAACCATAACAGTAAATGTTTTAAAACAGATAGAAACATCTGTCCAAAACCACTCACTCAACCTGCCTAATCTTGTAGCATACACATGATCATGAAGCACCTTCTCTCGAACGTCTTCCACACTTTCATCATAACCAGTAGTTACTTGCGCAAGACCAGTAATACCCGGTCGAAGACCGTAAGTACGTTCTGTATAAAAGGGAATTTCCCTTTCAAGCTTGGCAAAAAAGGCTGGTCTTTCGGGTCTAGGACCAACGATAGACATGTCGCCTGCAAGCACATTTAGACACTGTGGAAACTCATCCAAACGCGTTTTACGCATGAAATTACCGAACCGAGTGATTCGCGGATCGTTCTTAGATGCCCATACAGCGCCCGTTTTAGACTCTGCATCCGTGCGCATTGTGCGAAATTTCGCAAGAAGGAAGAGCCTAGATTCATTTTCTGTCCGTGTACCAACACGTAGTTGGCGATAGAAAATGGGACCCGGTGAATCGAGCTTTATCAGCAAAGCAATAAATGGGAACAAAGCAGCGAAGACGACAAAAGCAGCACTTGCCACCACAATATCGAAACAGCGCTTACCAATTTGAGTTGCTGGCGTTAAAAAACTCAACGCTAAAGCATCGCCTGCTTCACCATTAAATTGATCAGCTCCGGCATCAGAAGCGCGTCCCCAACGCCCCTTGTCCATGCGCGCTAGAAAACGAATTCCACCGACAAGACCTGCCATATGTCCGGCTGCAAGATAAGCAAACGGCCGTGTGATTTTTGGAAGGTTCATCAAATTCCCCTGTATTTGGGCATACCCCAGATAAACAAGTGCCGTCAGCCCAAGGAACGGCAATGCATAAAAGAACTCACCCATAAGCGTCAGCGCTAAGCTGGTGAGCAACATGGCTGCGAGTAAAAATGGTGAGAATGTGCGCAATGCTTTGCCAGAGGCAAAAACAAAAGCAACACCTGGCCGCAATGGGTTGAAAAGCTCCATCAAACGAACAATTTGTTGCATTCCACCGGCAGACATACGAACCCGACGTCGAAAATCTTGCCCCATTTGCGTTTGTTCACGTTCGCGCGCGACGATAGACGTGTCATAGATACTTTCATATCCAGCACCAATGATGCGCATTGGAATGATGAAATCATCATTGATTGTATCAGCTTCCAACGTTTCAAACAGACCACCACGGATCGCGTAAAACGCACCATGCGCACCCATAATTGCGCCAATTGTATTTTCATCCCGCTTTAAAGCCGTTTGAAAATTCCAATATAGGCGTTCGCCTTCGCTGCCTGGTTTATCCAACTGATAAGTGCCAGACACCACGCCCACACGTTCACTTGCAAAGTGACTTGCAAGGCGTTTGATCGCATTTTGCCCAACAACAGCAGACACATCACTTAAAACAATAATATCGGCATCAAGCTGCGGAATGATTTCATTCAAAACCGCAATTTTGCCGCGGTTCATGCTGAAGTCTTTAACGGTTGCAACGAGGTTACGCGCTTTTTTCAAAGCTTTCTTTGCAAGAGCAACCGTATCATCGCTTGAACCATCAGACGCAATGATGATTTCAAGCTTATCAGCAGGATAATCAAGGGCTGCAAGATTGGCGATTTTTTCCGTAATGAAGGTTTCTTCATTGAAGGCAGGAACAACCACAGCAACACGCGGCAACGTGTCTTCTGGTAAGTCTTTCACGACCAACGGCTCTTTAAACGAACGGATAAACCGCGCCAAGAACTTAGCGAATAATGGAAACACCACATGATGATAAACAACCAAAGTGGTGGCCACCCAAAACACGGTGGCTGGTATAAGCATTGAAATCATTATTCTATGCCCTTACCAGCTGACTATATGAAGCTAATGTACTGTTCCAACTAAAGTTTTCGGAAACAAAGCTACGCGGTGAAGGGATTTCCGTTTGGCGCAACATTTCAAGCAACGACACGGCCATTTCTTCAGGTTCCTCGGCAGGAACAACCCGGCCAATATCAGGACACACAGCATCACGAACCGAACCAACATCTGTTGCAACAACCGGCACGCCGCACGATTGCGCCTCCAAGATAGTAAGAGGCAGACCTTCTGCGCGCGACGGCAAACAAAGCACATCAAAGGCTGAATAAATTGAAGACGTATCTGGAACATTGCCAAGGAATTTCACTTGATCCGCAATTCCTAATGCTTTTGCTTTTTCTTGAAGCGGCACCATCTGGCTACCCGCCCCTGCAATGACACATATAATGTTATCAGGAAGGCCAATCATCGCCTCTAGCAACACATCATGGCCCTTGACCATTTCAAGACGACCCACAGCACCAATGACAGGTGCATTAACAGGAATATCCCAACGTTTACGCACTTCTTCACGGTCTTCCGGTGTAAAACGTTTCGTATCAACGCCGTTTGTGATCACTCGAACATCTTTAGAGCCTGTAATATCTGCCAACGTGTCTGCTGCCGTCATAGACACACCAACAATGCGTGGGCGCACAACAGAACAAACAGCCTTTGTCAGCATACGACGACGCGGATGCCCGTAGTGCCAAACATCATGCTCCACATGAGCAATAATGGGCACATTTGCTAAACGCGCTGCCAATCCAGCATATATAAGAGGGCCAACATGGTGTGTGACAACGGCATGTGGCTTCAATTGTTTGAAGGTGCTTCTAAGTTCCAGCAACAATGACATATTAATGCCCGGCTTTTTGGAAAACCCTCTGATCTGTTTGGCATGTGGCTCCAAGGCTGGCCATGCATTGATCAGTTGTTTGCGCGTACCATCAAGGCTGAAAATTCTATTATCACCCGGCAATTGGCTTGCAAGATCACGCACCAAAAGCTCAATGCCCCCCGGTGCCATCCGCTGAACAATATGGATTGTACCTTTTCTCATCGTCTTCAACCTTCTGTTTGCAGCGAACGATGTTGCCCACTCATCCGCAATATATAAAGAGCCGCCACACACGGCTTTAACTCGTGCCCGTTTCTCGCAAGCGCCGTGCCAAGTCAGTTTTGATGGAATCATGATGCCTCCGTGCCAGTTCACGCTCTGACCGCTGCAAATTGCGAAGAAATGGCGTCAGCTTTGCAATATGCAAATCGTGTTTTGCAAATTGGCTCGCATTTTCATTGCAAATTGCAAAATCAGCTCGTTTTACAAACTGGCACGGCCTAAATCGGATTTGTTTCCCATCAAAAAAACGGCACGGCAATTGCTCATATGTGTTCGGACAAAAAGGTCGAAGGACCAGACAAAACAGAAAACGGGGAGTCTAACATGTCCAGAACGTTGAAAATAAAAGAAGACATGGATGCCATAACAATGGCCGATATGAAGGCAACTTTCGATGAGCTCGCAGAAGCTCAGGAAGCAGTAGAGATCGACATGGCGGCTGTAGAGTTTATCGACAGCTCAGGTGTTGGCGGTCTTGTCTTTCTCTACAAGCGCCTATTGGCCAATGGTAACAAATTGACTGTTACCAATGTAGGTGGCCAACCATTACGCCTGTTAACCCACTTGCGCATGCAAGGGTTGATTGCATCAACAAGCAATTCAGACGCGGCGTAATTCAATGCACGAACAAGCAATCAAAAAGCCGCTTTTGATAACCTGCCTCATATTGAGTGCAGGCTTATCAGGTTGCGCGGCATTTTGGCCGGAGGCTGGAAATGGTGGCTTTGCGGAACATCGTTTCGGAATAAGCGAGTCTCTCGCCCATGACCGTTTCGATGGCCGCTTCAATGCAACTACCAGCAAACCGCATTTATCAAATTTGGTGCAAGCCAATGGTTATTCAAAACGTGGACGCGTGGCAGAAGCCCAATATGTTCATGATGTTGCAATCCTCGCTTTTGATAAACGCATTGCCAATCTCAAGGCACGCGGAGCAAAACGCTGCGCACCGGGAGATCTCGCAAAATCAGAACAATTGTTGGTTCGTGTAAAGCGTCAATGGGTAGGTAAACTCTATGGCGACGCCTTGATTGACATTGAACGCCTCGAGCATCGCCTCGATGTGGTCGACAGGCGCATCTTCCATAATCAATGCCAACCTGGTGGTCATGTCATCGCGCATCGCTCGATTAACGCCAAGGCCGCAACAAAACCAATCACTGCAAATTCAAACACTATGCAGCTGTCCATGCAACCTACCAGACAATCAATCCCAACCAATCTACAGACACTTAAAGGCACGCGTTAAGTCGCAATTAATATGAAGCAAACCAAACATCACATCCTACGCCTAGCTTTAGCGGTGGTTCTCGTCTGTGTGAGCCTGCCTGTGATGTTTGACGTCTTCACTCAAAAAAACGGCATTGCAAGTGAGACTGTACAAGCGCGTGGCGGCTATTCAGCTGACAACTTGGGAAGTTTGTCGATCGCTGGTTCCCAATGGGACGGAGCGGAACAAACAATCGACTTCACTACGACAAGTTCAACCAATAACGCCTTGAACGAATTGGCAAAAAAACGCCGTGCAGAACAAACAAAAAAACAAGCAGCCGAGCCAAAAATCGCGTCGAGCGGTAATGAAGAGCTTGATGAAGTCGATAGAATGCTTGCAGAAATCGATAGCGTTTTAAACGAGATCGAGAACATTAAAGAGACCGAAAATGCAGCCAGCAAGCTGCCCGTTTTGGCCCCAGATGCACAAACCACATCAGCACCTCGCCCAACTTTTGTTGAGGTCGAAGCGCCAAAGCCTGCTGAGCCCGCAATCTTAAAATTCGACGATCGCATCGAAGGGTCTGAGCCAACCCAAAACGATGGCAACTTGATTGAAGCGCTTAATGCTCAAATGACGAAAGTTATTAGCGCAAAGACGGAAAAAGAAACCGACCGCGTGCCAATGTCCCAGCGCGAAAAAGCGCAAAAACTGCTGGACCGCATTGCAAACGACGACACAAAAACATCGGTTGCATCCCTGCCCATCCTTTCTAACGGAGAAAATGATGCAGAAACAGTTGTTGTTGGTAAATCGAAACCAATAGCGTCAAATACCGAACTCGCTGCCAATACAGCTTTGAAAGATAGCTTGTTAAAACTAGCGCGCAGCAAAGGGCACAACGCTGTAGAACAAGAAAGCGGCATATTGGCTCAGCAATTACGTGCTCTCCAAAATGACATTCGCAACAACCAAACGGCAGCAACGCCTCAGCCAACAACATTGGCATCAGCGCCATCAGCCCTTCAACGCATCTTTGGCGCCGACGATGAAAATTTCGTCGAAAAAATCAATGCTGGCGATATTCTTTCAATGACCCTACCGGGTGAAGATACGCTGACATCTGATTTCGAAGTCAATCGTGACGGTTCAGTCAATCTGCCAGAAGTCGGTTCTGTTAAAATATCTGGACTGACACTGGTTGAAGCCAATGACGTCATCCAAAAGCAGCTATCTGAGGTTTACAGAAACCTAGACCGCCTTTCGATTGAGATCAAAGAGCGCAAGTTGATTGTCAACGTTCTCGGTTTCGTGAAAAATCCTGGCCAAGTATCGCTAGCTGCAGACAGCAATGTTCAAACAGCAATTTCAAAGGCTGGCGGCTTGTCCATTGGTGCACAACTCGACCGTATGCAAGTGCGTCGGGGCGATGATGTCGTCACGTTCAATTACAAAGACTATTTGAACAGCGGTAATCTCAACATCCTTCCGCCGTTGAAGCCACTTGATACCATTTTTGTTCCAGCCTCACCGCTTACAGGTGCTGTAGAAGTTCCCTTCACCGCTGACACATTAGCAAGTCAGGGTGATGGTGGTAATGATGGAACGGGCATCCGTATTTTTGGTGAAGTTAGAACACCAACCACAATGGCCTTCAAACGCGATTTAACACTCATTGATGCTGTCATGCGGGCTGGTGGTTTAACAGGCAACGCGTCTGTAAAGAACATTCGTGTTGTCACGAAAGAAGGTTCAACAATCATCGACCTTAAGGCCGTCATTGACGAAGGCCGTTTGTTCGACCTTACGCCATTGCAAGAAGGCAGCACGGTTTATGTCCCTAAGCAAGACAAAGAACTAAAAGTTGGCGGCAGCGTTATTTATGTCATGGGTGAAGTTGTAAAACCGGGTGCCTTTGAAACACGCGGCGAAACAAACTTTATCGACATTCTCGCAAACGCAGGTGGTCCAACACGCTACGGTGAAACGCGCAACATCAGAGTGATCCGCAAAGGTAACGCTGAAATTGTCATGGTAGACCTTCCAGCCTTCACTGAGGGTCGGGTCAATACTTTGCCTACATTGCTCCCAGGTGACACAATTTTCATTCCAGAAAAAGCTGACAACACAGCGCCATCTTGGTTGAAAATTCCATCTGAACGTGCGGTGCAGGTTTTGGGTGCGATGAAAAATCCTGGACGTTATGAGTGGGCGGACGAAATGTCGTTCTTCGACCTCATCGCGGCAGCTGGTGGCCCAACAAAAGATGCTGATCTTGCTAAGATCAAAATCTTGGAAAAACATGCCGACGGCTCAGTCAATGCAACCTTCTTCAACATGTCTGAATTTGTTGAAAAGGGCGGAAGCACGGCTGACCTGCCGGAAATTCACGCAGGCTATGTCATCATCTTCCCAAGTAATGATGGTGAAACTGCCGGTTCAGAAAGCACCATCAAAGTGCTTGGCGAAGTTCAAACACCAGGCAATGTTGAATTCCTTGAAGGTCAAACTTTGATTGACGTCCTCCTGCAAACAGGTGGTGTCAGCACTGATGCAGCTGTTGATCGTATTCGCGTTCTTTCCGGTGGCGAGCCAGTTTATGTCAACCTGCAAGAATACCTCGACACAGGTAATGCCTCGCTACTACCAGACCTTCAGCCAGGTGCCACAATCTATGTGCCTCGCATCGTCGAAGGACAAAATCAGAAATCTGGTCAAACCCTATTCGTCATGGGTGAAGTCATCAAACCAGGTGGCTATGAAGTGCAAGGCGAAACAGGCTTTATCGATATTGTTGCTGGTGCTGGCGGTCCATCACGTTTTGCCGACACGAAAGCTATTCGCATTATCCGTGCAGACGGTTCCGTTGCGAATGTCGACCTCCCCTCCTTCACCGAAGGACGCGGTGGTGTTCTACCTCCAGTTTATCCAGGCGATACCGTGTTCTTCCCACGGCTTAATGAAGATCCAAACCGTAAATCATGGTTGGATATTTCATCAGATCGCTCTGTTGAGTTGTTCGGCGCGGTTGTTCGTCCTGCTCGTTATGAGTGGTCAGACCACATGTCATTCTTCGACTTAATTGCAGAGGCTGGCGGCCCTACAAAAGAAGCTGATATGCGCCGCATTCAAGTAGTGTCACGTATCAATGGTGTTGCGACCACTCGGATTTTTGACATGCAGGGCTACATCGACAATGGCGGCAATGAAGCTGATGTCCCTCAGATTACTTCTGGAACAACAATCAATATTCCATTCTTAGCAGAAGAAGCAGACGACTCATCGTGGCTCAAAGTCAGCTCAGATAGAGCGGTTGAATTGATCGGCGCGGTTGCTAGACCGAACCGCTATGAATGGTCTGACGAAATGAACTTCTTTGACTTGATCGCTCAAGCTGGCGGCCCAACTCAAAGAGCTGATATGTCACGTGTTCAGATCTTGGTGAAAAAGAATGGTCGCACCATTCCAACCACTTTCAACATGGAAAGATTCATCAAAGAAGGTGGGGACATTTCAGAACTGCCAACCATTCGTGCTGGCTATGTCATCAACATGCCTTACCTTCCAGATGACCCTACTGGCAACAAATCTGCTTGGATTAAACAAGCCCCTGAAGATTCAATCTATGTCTTCGGTCAAGTTGGCGCGCCTGGTCGTTATGCCTTCTCAGATCACCTGAGCTTCATTGATATTATCTCTGCTGCCGATGGTCCAACCAATGATGCCGACCTTCGCAACATCCGCGTTTCACATCGCAATCGCGGTGAAGCAGGGATTTCGAAAGTTAATTTGTCCCTCTATTTTGAGACTGGCGACGAGGCCTTGCTGCCCAACGTTGTACCAGGTGACGTAATCTACATTCCAAGTAGAGACCGTGAATGGCTTGACGTGAGTAAAGAACAAACTGTTCGCGTCATCGGTTCAGTTGGTTCACCTGGTCGCTATCGTTTTGAAGACAACATGACCATTTTGGATCTCCTTGCTGAAGCTGGTGGACCAACGAGCGCCGCCCTACAAAAGAAGATCGTGGTGGTGAACCTCTCAAAGAGCAGAGATCAAGCACGCACATTCAATCTTATCAAATTCGCTAAAACCGGTGACATCAGCATGCTTCCAGTCGTGCGTGCTGGCGACACCGTTTATGTGCCGGATAGCTCACAAACAATTTGGAAAAAAATCCAATCAGGCGTCGCAGGTACATCAGGGCTTCTAACTTTCGCCCTCGCCCTCATCGCGCTTTAACAAAGAAAAAAACACGGGATATTTAGTCATGGCCAAAGCAAATACCATTCAGGAAATTGAAGATATCCATACCCGCACGTTCGGTCGTGGTGCGCGCGTTATCGGCGTTACTGGTCCCAAAAGCCGGAGTGGCGTAACAACCATTTCAAAATCATTGGCGACACGGTGCGCCTTGGGTGGGCAAAATTCGCTATTGTTGGATATGTCTCGCGGCCCTGGCGACAAACGAGCGACAGACCAGCACGGCATTTCAGACCCTGAACAAACAGGTCAAAACATTTGGAAAGCCAAGGGTGGTTATGACATTTTGCCGATCAACCCAACGGGCCAAGACAAATATCGTTTTCGTGATTCCAGAAGTCTGTCAGAAATGATCCGCAACGAGCTTGGACAATATGATCAAGTGATCGTCGACCTCGCCCCTATGCCGGACCTTGGTGAAGCTGCTGTTCCTGCGGGCATTGGTGCTTCAGCATGCGATGCCGTCATTTTGGTTTGCCGCACCTATGCTGTTACTCAAAGCGAAGTTGAAGAGGCCGTAAAAAGTCTGGCAGACAATGAGGCAAAAATCGCTGGCCTTGTTATGAATGACCAAAATGCACCCACTGTCGGACAAGAACTTATCCGCGAATTTGAGCGCATTAGTTGGATGTTGCCAAAGGGCATTCAGGATTTCGTTGAGCGTAAAATCTATTCAACCAAAGTTCTCAATACAAAAATTTAAGTTCGCCTAACTTGGATTGAGAAAACAACAACACGCTTTTTACAACCTAGCGCACAATCGTGATTTTCTCAGCAGCGCGCGTAATACCAGTATAAAGCCATCGGTCTTTGTGCTCGCGGAAAGCGCCGCTTTCATCAAACAGCACAACGTCATCCCATTGGGAGCCTTGGCTCTTATGAACAGTGAGTGCGTAGCCGTAATCAAACTCGTCAGAACGACGGCGCTTAGGGTATGGCAAGCTTTCGTATGTTCCTTGGAAAAATTCAGGCGCAACCGATACAGCAACCTTTTTCGCTAAAACCTCATCTTCAGGTTCAACATCCAATCGTAACATGCCCTTGCGCGGTGATTTGGTGTTGGATACAGACCAAGTCCCGCCGTTGAGCAACCCCTTCTTCTTATCATTACGAAGACAAACCAGTTTCTCACCAGCAGCCGGTCGCCAATCTTTGTATCCGTGAAGCTCGCGAATGCGGTTGTTATAGTTACGCCGTGTCTTGTTCATGCCAACCAAAACCTGATTGGTTTCTAGGATGGTTTCGGCATTTATGTCATGGCGAGAAATAACGCTGCTCTCTCCATATTGCCCATGAGAAATCCCCCTGCCCTCACGCACATCCATTGATAGACGAATAATCGGGTTGTCTTCTGCTTGGCGATGAACATCGGTGAGCATGATGTCTGGCTCATGATCCGTAAAAAAGCCGCCGCCCTTTACAGGTGGCAATTGCGCAGGATCACCCAGCACCAAAACAGGCACTCGAAACGACAACAAGTCTTCTCCAAGTTCCTCATCCACCATCGAGCATTCATCAATGATGATTAAGTCCGCTTCAGATGCAGGGGCATCACGACGGATGGCAAACAGAGGCTGTTCGCCGTCGTCTTCATCGTCGTCAGAATTGCCTGCAGGCCGATAAATCAAGGAATGAAGTGTTGACGCGCCGTCACACCCTTTTTGCCGTAAAACATGCGCTGCTTTGCCGGTAAAGGCGCCAAAAAGCACATCGCCATCGACACCTTCAGCCAGATGGCGTGCTAGAGTTGTTTTACCCGTTCCTGCAAAACCGAACAGACGAAAAACCTGACTATCCTGATTGGATATCCATCTCGACACATCACGCAGAGCTTTTTCTTGCTGATTAGACCATTTCATAGAAATTATTCGTCTTTTTACCGATACAAACAACGCAACAAGTAAGCCGATTCCTTTATCCGATGCCATTCAGAAAAATAATCGCCACAATTGTTTCTCATTAAACGCTCGCCAAAACGAGGTTTCTACCCTAGACTATCTTTACTGACCTGTTTTGACTGACTGAAGACCAAGACTAACGGCCTTGAAATAATTCAAATGCGGCGGACTTGAAAACTCACTCCCAGAACACGGTTACGGCCTCTCTTTCGCGAGAGGGGGAACACGCCATGATTTGAAGGAGAGTTCTAATGGCTACGGGTATTGTAAAATGGTTCAACGCAACAAAAGGCTATGGTTTCATTCAGCCTGATGCAGGCGGCGCTGACGTTTTTATCCACATTTCAGCAGTTGAGCGTGCTGGCATGACGACACTAAATGAAGGTCAAAAGCTAGAATTTGAATTGGAAGAGCGTCGCGGCAAAACGAACGCAACCGATTTGAAAGCAGCCGAATAAAGCTAAATCGACAAGAAATTCGAAAGGCGTCCGTCCAGACGCCTTTTTTTATTGCGTGTATTAGGAATATATTTTTTTACTCATATTCAGTTAAACTCATACTTAAAAATATCCAACAAATACAGTATCTTCATACGTTTCATGGCTAGAAAAATTGAGATTAACTTCTAATTCTCATAGCCATTCAATTGAAATTTCTGGTGTAATTGGCTGGCCGCACAGCATTTTCAACTGCCATTATCACCCACAGCTGCACCAAACTGTAATTCATGCAAATGCTGATAGAGGCCACCCTCCTTCAAAAGCTGATCGTGGCGCCCGCTTTCGACAACCTTCCCATCTTTCAGCACATGAATACAATCGGCATTGCGAATGGTTGCTAAACGGTGCGCGATAACAAGGGTTGTGCGACCCTTTTTCAAACGATCAAATGCATCTTGAACCAACTTTTCAGATTCAGCATCAAGCGCGGATGTCGCTTCATCCAGCAACACAACACGAGCATCTTTTAAGATGGCACGGGCTATTGCGAGCCGTTGGCGCTGACCACCGGAAAGACCAGCCCCATTTTCCCCTAACATCGTGTCATAGCCGTTCTCTAACCCTATGATAAAGTCATGGGCATGGGCATCACGAGCGGCAGCTTCAACGTCCTCATCCTTCGCATCAGGCCTGCCTGCAAGAATGTTCTGTTTCACCGTTCCATTGAACAAGAAAATATCCTGACTAACGAAAGCCAACGGGGAACGAAGGCTTTCAATTGTCGCGTCAGCAATGTTTTGACCATCAATTTCTATGGTGCCTGTATCGACATCATAAAACCGCTGGATCAGATGCATCAACGTGGTTTTGCCGCCACCAGACGGGCCAACCAAAGCTGTCGTTGAACCACCCTGTGCCGTAAACGATACATCATCAATGACAACATCAGCACCTTCAAGCGTGCCTGGATATTTGAAACTAATATTCTTCAAAGCAACAGCACCGTCGGTGACTTTGACCGGTTTAGCATTTTCTTTTTCGAACACTTCTAATGGTGCATCAAGAATTTCATACATCAAACGGGCACCAACCAAACCATCTTCCAGATTGAGGTGGAGGCGAGCGAGGCGTTTTGCTGGTTCATAAGCAAACAAGAGGGCCGTTAAAAAAGCCATGAAGTCAGCAGGCGTCTGCCCATCTGATGTCGCTTTCCACCCTGCATAAAAAATCATCAATGCAACACAAACACCGCCAAGGGTTTCCATCACCGGACTGGTGCGTGCGATCAAATCTGCCACTTTGTTGTTGCGGTTAGCGACATGCTCAACAGCCGTTTCCATACGTTCTCGCATTTGGCCTTCCATCTCAAATGCTTTGATGATTTGGATGCCATTTGACGTATCTTGGAAAACATTGATCACTTCCTTGCTCGACAAAAAGCGCTGATGCGCAACTTTGCGAACACGGCGAACAAGCGAGGCGACCGTTATAATAATAGGAGGCGCGATGACCAGTGCTAGAAAGGCCAAAAGCGGGTCTTTCAAAATCATCACAACAATAAGGCCAATAAGCGTTAAGAGATCGCGGCCAAAACTGGTTACAACCAGCTCAATAACTTTACGGGCACCTTGCGCATTGTTTGAAAGTCGCGTGACCATATCGTGGGAAGGATAACGCAAATAAAAATTGCCGCTTTGCCTCATATAGGCATCGTAAATTCTCATTTGCAGCTTGGCGACAATGCCGTTACCGACTTTCGCTAACGTGACAATTTGAAGGTAGGTCGCCACCCCTTTAACGGTGAAGATCACCACAATTGAACCCGAGACTAATTTAATTTTGTCAAGATCACGCTCAATGAAAAGGCTTTCAATAACATCACTCATTATCCACGCACTCAGCGCTGTCGCTCCAGCAACCAACACCATGAAGAAAATAGCCATTGCATAGCGTGGCCAGCTATCATTGAAATTTTCAAGGATTAGCCGCTTGATCAGTTCCCAAGAACCATCCGCGTCAAAAAATCTGGGTGCGTTGTCTTTGCGAGCCATTCAATACCTGATTTTAACGGCCAAAACTGACCTCACCAATCGAGTTCGGCTTCTAGCAGAAATATTCATTGTTCCACTACCACATTCTCATGTTTCACTATAAATTCGAAGAACATTCACAATAAACACAAACAAGGCAGTGACTTTATGGCAAACACAGGTGGCGAGATTTTGGTCCAGTGTCTTGAAGCGCAAGGCGTAGACCGCGTCTTTTGTGTGCCCGGCGAAAGTTATCTTGCCGTCCTCGATGCTCTGCATGGTCGAGAAATTGATGTCATCAATGCACGCCACGAAGGCGGTGCAGCCATGATGGCAGAAGCCGATGGGAAAATGACAGGCCGCCCTGGTATTTGCATGGTGACACGCGGACCAGGAGCCACGAATGCTGCGGCTGGTGTCCATATCGCCAAACAAGATTCAACGCCGATGATATTGTTTGTCGGCCAAATCGCACGAGACATGCGCGGGCGGGAAGCGTTCCAAGAAGTCGATTACCGTCAAACTTTTGGCGATCTTGCAAAATGGGTCGAAGAAATTGATCGCGCCGACCGGATACCAGAAATTCTAAGCCACGCATGGCACATCGCCATGAGCGGACGCCCCGGCCCTGTCGTCTTGGCTCTGCCCGAAGACATGCTGCGCGATATTGTACCTAACGAGGCAGGACCGAAGGTAGAGGTTGCAAGCCCTGCCCCTAACAGACATGAAGTCGCGCACTTTGAAGAAATGCTCTCACAAGCAGAACGCCCTTTCCTCATTTTAGGCGGTTCGCGCTGGGATGCCGATGCTGTCGCAAAAGTCCAACTGTTTGCAGAACATCACAATCTGCCAGTTGGTTGCTCTTTCAGACGCCAATCTCTTTTCGATAACTTGCACCCCAATTACGCAGGCGATGTCGGCCTTGGCATAAACCCAGCACTTAAAGAACGGGTTGCAACATCTGACCTTGTTATCTTGCTGGGCGCACGCTTTTCAGAAAACCCAAGTCAAAATTTTAGCCTTTTGGATTTTCCAAAACCGAAACAGAAGTTAGTTCACATCCATTCAGGTGCCGAAGAGCTTGGCCGTATTTACGCACCCGATCTGGCGATGAATGCGACGCCTGCAAGTTTCTTGGATGCCGTTCGAGATATTAAACAACGCCCACCTTCCACCGCTATCGAAGAAGCCCATGCCGCCTATCATCAATGGACGGATAAGGTTCCAGAACCTGCCAATGCCGATTTTGCAGATGCAGGCAAAATCATGGAACAACTTCGTGACCTGCTACCCGATGATGCGATCATGGCGAATGGCGCGGGCAACTATGCCATTTGGTTGCACCGATTTTGGCGTTACCGCCAATATGGCTCGCAGCTCTCCCCCACATCCGGCTCTATGGGCTACGGCCTACCCGCGGCCATTGCTGGCAAACTAAGGAACCCAGATAAACCCGTTATCTGTTTTGCGGGCGACGGTTGCTTCCAAATGGCAGGACTTGAATTTGCAACGGCTGCACAAACAGGCGCCGCCATTGTCGTTTTGGTTTTTGACAATGGCCTTTATGGCACCATCAGAATGCACCAAGAACGCGACTACCCAAACCGCGTTTCAGCAACAACGCTTACCAACCCCGATTTTGCACTATTAGCAAAAGCCTGCGGTGGATACGGTGAATTGGTAGAAAAAACCGAGGAATTTACCGCTGCATTTGAGCGAGCAACTAACAGTGGCCTGCCTTCCATCATACACATAAAAACCAATCCAGATGTGATTACGCCAGCCACAACCTTGACCAAATTACGCAACGCGGCCAAATAATTTAAAAACCTATATTTAAAATACAAGGAATATTACATTTTATTTCAACAACTTAATCAAAAGTAACATAACTGGCAAATACATGTGATGTGTAATTTAGCACATTACCATTGAAATCCTTCCCCTACATTCCCAAATATAGTTCAACGGAAATCGAACACCCGTTATGAAAACGAGACAAGGAGGGTAGAATGACTAAACTACAAGCAATTATGACAGTAACGTTTGCCCTTGGCATCTTGATTTTTGCCTTTACCGGACAGGCGAAAATTGGATCACTTATCTTGGCCGCAGCGATGTTTGCAAGCGTGACCACCGTGTTACACGGACTTGCCCTAGAAACACGCATCAAACAAACTGCTGGCGAAGGTTTCAACAAAAATTAGGTCCTCCAGACCCCCGCAACTTGGACCCTTGCCCCCTTATCCAAGTTGCCCTTAAACGAAGCGATCATGCCCTCGATCGCTTCGTTTTGCTTTTGTAGGGTGCTTATGATTGTGTGACCTCTAATTTCCAGCTACAAGAATGAAATGACTGATACAAATACTGAACTACTTAAACTTGTTGCGCTTGACGAAGAAGATTTGGTTGTGTTTTCAGCCTATCTACAAGACGCGGTTATGCGTGTTGACGATCTGAACTTTTCGCCAAAGGAAAACCGCTTTGCACTCGCTGCAAATCGCTTCGTATGGACCAAAGGGCAGCCCGGCAAAGGCCGCGTTGTCAATGAGCGTCGTCGCACAGCCATCCACTTTGACCATGTTGAAAAAGTTCAAACCTACAATATTTTGCGCGATCAGCCTGATGCGATTTTAAGTTTGCTTGCTATCCAATATTTGCCATCGGATACGCCTGCGGGCACCATTGATCTGATTTTCTCAGGAGATGGCGTTGTCCGCCTTTTTGTCGACTGCATCGAAGCGCAATTGGCAGACCTTGGCGGCGCATGGGAAACCAAATCTCGCCCAGAGCATGCTTTAGACGGTTAAACGTCAATCATAAAACCATCCTAAATTAAAATCAGGCGAGCAAAAATATCAGCTGCCCGCCTGAATTAAGCTTTTAGCGTCTAACCACGAACCTAGCATTCGCCGGGCGTGGCAAGAACAACTGCTTACAATCCCCAAGACGATTGACGATCATCCACGGATGACTAACGAATGTAGAAAACGATCTCGACTGGCCAGGTGGAATAACGCCATAGGATTTTGGAATTCCCTGATAGTCGATCCACATAACTTGACGCCGTCTGCCAGACCTATTCACAAAGGTTACACGCGTGCGACGGTTGGCGTTCTTTGAAGCGATACGACCAAGTCTGTTACATGAAATTTCCCCACCAACTGTATTCGTTCTTGGCGGAACAGGAGGGTTTGTCGGGTTCTGCGGCGTCACTGGATTTTGCACCACAGGTTTTGGACGGCACCCGCTAAGAAAAGCATTCACAGCGCGGCGGCTGCCAGAAAGACGCATGGAGCGGCGTTGACCAAAGGTGGAATAAGAAATCGAATTTTTGCGGGCAAGTGCACTCCAAAGTGGGTCGTTAACTCCAAGAGAAACCCGAATGCCTGCAATACGCTCTTGTGTATTACCTGCCCCCGCTACACGACCAGAATACCGCTTGCCAAAACCATTGGTATTAAATTGGATTCTGGCATTTGCTCCATTTTTCTGCCTGCCAACATTAGCTGAGATGACAAAACGCGGCGCACCACTTCCCCGCACACAACTCGCTCTAAAGGTAATCGCATCCGTTTCTGGAATACCATAATCCAAACGATGGACACGACGGCCCTGCGATCTGCTTGAAAAATGCTGCCATTTGCGTCTATCGATAGGTGGAGCGGCCACGACTGGCGGCGTTGTTACAACGGGCGGAGCGGTTACAACAGGTGGCGCAGTTACAACGCCACCACCAGTATTTCCACCCGGTGTATAAACTTGCGGAGCTGAAGGTTTCGGCGGCGCGACAGGTTGGGTTTGTGTGCCAGACTGGCCAGCAGGTACGCGGCGTACAAACTCAAATGTCGTAATATTGTAAAGCGGGCTGAATGTTGGTGTGCCGACAGCAAAAAGAATTTGGCCTAAATTAATATCCAAAACCAAAGTAACATTTCGGCTGGAATCAAAAAGCGTCACATGGCTAGTTGTCGCTGATTGCGCAATAAATCGATAAACGACTTGTTTGGTCTGAGAGGAAATTTCATCCCATTGACCATTGCCGCGGTTGCGAAATTCGCCTTGTTGAAAGCGCACTACACTGAGTTCAGAACCGAACACATGCGCGATGGGTAAATTCTTTTTCACGAAACTAAGCGCCTGTGCTGGGGCTGATAGTCCAGTGCCTATTGTAACGGCGATTGCACTAGCGCTTGCGAATTTTAAAAACTTCAAAATATGCATTTATTTATCCTCATCTAATCCTTCACGCCCATTAAAAATTTGATTAGGCGGTCAGTAAAACTCAACCATTTTTCCATTCCATAAGATAGGCCAAGTAATCTGAACAGCTGATGACTGGTAAAAAGCAACAAATGAGGGCGAAATAGTGGACACAAAGCCAAAAAGCGCTACAACCACAACGAACGATGACCAAGCTAGATCAGGAGCCAACTTTGGTTCAGCGCCTCAATCAAAACGATCCAGATTTCAACAATGATTTCCAATCCATGCTCAACGCTAAGCGCGAAGTATCGGAAGATGTGGATACTATTGTCCGCGATATTATTGAGACGGTTCGCACTCATGGTGATCAGGCTGTCATTGACTACACGCTGAAATTTGACCGCACGGATCTTTCAAATTCAGGTCTTGCGATTTCATCCCTTGAGATCGATGAAGCCCTAAAAGCTTGCGACGCTGAAACGTTGGAAGCACTTGAACTTGCAGCTAGTCGCATCCGCTCCCACCACGAACGTCAAAAGCCGAAAGATGACCGGTATGAAGATGCAATCGGCGTGGAGTTGGGGTCACGCTGGACGGCACTTCAATCTGTCGGTCTTTATGTTCCAGGCGGCACGGCAAGTTATCCAAGCTCCGTTTTGATGAACGCCATTCCTGCAAAAGTTGCTGGTGTTGACCGCGTGGTGATGGTGGTTCCAACACCTGATGGGGAAATCAATCCGCTGGTTCTAGCTGCTGCTAAACTTGCTGGCGTCGATGAGATCTACCGTATCGGCGGAGCACAAGCTGTCGCAGCCCTTGCATATGGTACTGAGACGATTGCCCCTGTTGCCAAAATAGTTGGCCCCGGCAATGCCTTTGTCGCAGCCGCCAAACGTCGCGTATTTGGCACAGTCGGCATTGATATGATCGCAGGCCCATCAGAGGTCTTGATTGTGGCAGACGGCCACAATAATCCTGATTGGGTAGCACTCGACCTATTGGCACAAGCAGAGCACGACACCGCCGCGCAATCCATGTTGATGACGGATGACGCAGCCTTTGGTGAAGCCGTTATTGAAGCCGTTGAACGCCAGCTCACCACTCTACCGCGTGAGAAAGTTGCGCGCGAAAGCTGGGAGACTTATGGCGCTGTTATTTTGGTTGATGACGTCAACAACTCAATCGCCCTCATTGATAGGATTGCAGCCGAGCACTTGGAAATTGCAACAAGCAATGCCGATGATCTAGCAAACCGTGTTAGAAATGCAGGTGCGATTTTCATTGGTGCCCACACCCCAGAAGCAATTGGCGATTATGTTGGCGGCTCTAACCACGTTTTACCAACCGCGCGTTCTGCCCGTTTTTCCTCAGGTCTTTCCGTCCTCGACTTCGTCAAACGCACATCAATTTTAAAATGTGGACCAGATCAATTGCGCGCCATTGGCCCTGCTGCAATATCGCTTGCGAAGGCAGAGGGACTTGACGCACACGGTAAGTCTGTCAGCATTCGTCTAAATCTCTAAAACCAACGTGTGAGTCGGCAACAACCAAACATCCCCATGTCCGCAGCAAACAATGATAAAAACAACAGGCTGGTCAGCGTTACGCTGGATGAAGCCTCCATTGGCCGCGCGACACCGGATGTCGAGCAAGAGCGTTCTGTTGCGATTTTCGACATTATTGAAGAAAATTCCTTCCAACCCACAAATCATGAGGGCGGGCCTTACACGTTGAAACTTTCTAATCTCGATGGCCGCTTCGTGATGGAAATTGGCGAAGACGGGTCGGAGGCAACCATCACACATATTTTGTCGATGACGCCGTTTCGTTCCACCATCAAAGACTATTTCATGATTTGTGAGAGCTATTATGCGGCGATCCGCTCTGCAACTCCGGGTAAGATTGAAGCAATAGATATGGCAAGACGCGGCATTCACAACGAGGGGTCAGAGCTTTTGCAAGACCGCCTTGCGGGTAAACTAGAAATTGATTTTGACACAGCCCGCCGCCTCTTTACCCTCCTTTGTGCCCTACAACCGAAGGGAGGCTGATATGGTAGATGCGACAATAAAAGCAGGCAATGCTGGTGACGGTGCTCCGCAATCCGTACTTTTCGCCTGCACCATGAATGTCATCCGCTCGCCAATGGCCTCTGCCATTGCACGGACCTTGTATCCAAAACAGATTTATTTCCGCTCCGCAGGCGTCTTCTCCGGCGAAAACGACCCTTTCGTTAAATCCGTAATGAATGAGGCGGGCGTCGACATTTCGACGCATAATCCTAAAACCTATGACGAATTGGGCGAAGGTGAATTTGATCTGATCATAGCACTCACCCCCGATGCACGCGATCGAATGGCAGAGATAACCGACGTTGACCCCGCAGATATTGAGCTGTGGGCCTTGCCTGATCCAACACTATCGACCGGTAGCCGCGACCAGAAAATGGACGCTTATCGGGCTGTAAGAGATGAACTTGCCCGCAAAATAAAGCAGCGTTTCGACTGGCAAGAATAGCGCACCAGATCAAAAAATCGAGACGTTCATCAAAAAACCAATCAATCGGTTCACTTTTTGCGATTTATTCTGTAGTTTCCGGCAAAATCAGTCTATGGGGCTGATACAGCAGTCAATCATAAAGGATGAGAATGGCTAAAGAAGAGATGCTTGAGTTTCCTGGCGTGGTCAGCGAACTTTTGCCCAACGCGACTTTCCGCGTCAAACTCGAAAATGATCACGAGATCATCGCCCACACAGCAGGCCGCATGCGCAAAAACCGGATTAGGGTTCTTGCGGGCGATAAAGTGTTGGTGGAAATGACACCTTACGACCTTACAAAAGGCCGTATCACCTACCGCTTCAAATAAGCTTTTAGCACAGGGTACTTCGTCATGGCAGAGCAACGCTCCAAGCCAACGCTCATTTTAGCATCATCGTCTCCGCGACGTTTGCAGCTTTTGCAACAGGTGAATGTCGAACCCGACCACCTGATGCCAGCGGATATTGACGAAACACAACAGCGCAAAGAATTGCCAAAAGATTTGGCGCGCCGCCTTGCTCGCACCAAGGCAGATGTATGCGCCAGACAAGCCATTCGTGATGGCAGACGTGAAGGCGCTTATATTCTAGCAGCCGATACAGTGGTTGCTCGTGGCAGACTTGTTTTGCCAAAAGCAGAAACCATCGATCAAGCTTCTGATAACTTACGCCACTTGTCAGGGCGCGCGCACCGTGTCTTTACAGCCATTTGTTTAATGACACCGGGCGGCAAGGTTGTGAATAAATTGGTTGAGACCCGCGTTCGTATGAAACGCATCTCAGCCCTTGAAAGCGAAGCCTATCTTGCCTCTGGCGAATGGCGCGGCAAAGCAGGTGGTTATGCCATCCAAGGTCTTGCTGGTGCATTCGTCGTGAAGCTGATTGGTTCATACACTGGCGTCGTTGGCCTTCCGCTCAATGAAACAGTGAATATGCTCGCAGGCGAAGGCTATCCCGTGCATTTTTCTTGGCTCGGCCTCGACTAATGGCACCCAAGCCAGCCAAATGCCCAATTTGTGGCAACCCAGAACAAAAAGCGACAGCGCCGTTTTGCTCTGATCGATGCAAGGATATTGACCTTAACCGATGGCTGGGTGGTGGATATGGCATTCCCGCCAATGACCAAAGCCCGCCGGATCTTGCAGAAAACGACAATAGTCGCGATGATTAGGCACTTAGAAACCTAGTCTTTTGGCTTGTTTCGTCGCCTTGGAAATTTTCTTTTATTTCTGACCATTACACCACTGGACAGGCGAATATGAAGGCTCTATAACGCGCCCTCAGGATGCTTGTTCGTCCTCCGCTTATTCAATGATGACAACCGTCTTGAATTTGCATGCCCGGATAGCTCAGTTGGTAGAGCAGCGGATTGAAAATCCGCGTGTCGGTGGTTCAAATCCGCCTCCGGGCACCATTTTTATCTCACGCAAATTCGCTTCGCTCACTGCTCCGATGGGGCGGACAGCCGTCCGGATCGCTCTTCGCTCGCAAGTGCAGTCTGAGGCACTATCGTTTTATCTCACGCAAATTCGCTTCGCTCACTGCTCCGATGGGGCGGACAGCATATTGGATGCCATTGCAGAAGTGACCAAACGACAAAATAACCAATATGTGTTTTAGAGATAATGCAAAGCATCAAACTTTCCGAATTAAGAGCCCCGTATCGAATATCATAAATTGCTCTTCATCGACATACTCAACACCATCACCGCTCGTTAAAGCGTACCGAGTTTGTCCTTCACCTTTACTCTGCTTTTCTCTTATCGGTTTAAAAACACTAATTTTAGTCCATTGTATTACCGTATAAATATTGCCCTCTTCGTCTTGGCAATCGAATCTATCGATTTCTTTTTGTTCCATCTTTACTCTCCAATGAATGGGAGTGCGCACCACATCGCCTCCCTATTTTGCGAGCGTACACTATTCGACATTTAGAATAATTTTTCTTATGTAAATCAGCCCCAATCGTCTGCGGACGCTATCTGGTTAATGGCATGCTTAGCGAACTTTGGGAGCTATTCCAATACGATATCTTTACAGTTCCCATCGGTTGATAGTTTACCAAAAGATCAAAGCGGTTTCTGCATTAACGCCGCAACTGCACCCAACAGCAACAAGCCAGCCGCAACGAGCAAGCTTACGCCGATATTCTCAAACAGATCACCAACAATTCCGGCACCATAAGGCCCAAGGGTCTGCGCTACGGCGAAGATGACAGTGAACAAGCTAATGGCCCGCCCCCAACTTTCTGGCGGCAAATTTTGGCGGGTGAAGCTTGTGACGGCACCCGGTGCCATAAACACCGACAAGCCAAACACCACGGCAGAAAACAACAACACGGGACCATTAGGCAGCACCACAGGAAGAGCTGAGCCAATCGCGACGCAGACCAAAATCAACGCCAAAGGAAGTCCCGACGCATAGCGCTCTAAGATAGGCCTCCAGACTAAGGGCGAAAAACACAAACACACGCCAAGCAAAACCCAGACAAAGGCAATGAATAAGGCGCCCGTTCCCTGCTCGCTCATCCATGCAGACAGGAACGTTAGATAGACGATGTAGCCCAAGCCAAACCCTCCGTAGCCGATGATCTCCGGCAACATACGGCGTATTGGCAGCGGGACGGCTTCGGCTCGTTCTTGTTTGGGAACATGCAATTGCATAGAAGCCCAAAGACTAAGCGGTAGAAATGACAGCGCTGCAAAACCAATAAATACCCAACCGTTCGGCCAAGCGCTCGATCCATAGGCATCCAGCATTAATGGGAGAACAGCGCCAGCAAGCACAATCCCCAAACCACCACCTGTACCGAACAAAATCGCAATGGCCAGCGCATTGCGTCGTTTGTCATCTTGAAACAAACCTGCCGCCAATGCCCCAGCTGTTGAAAACGACATTGCACCAAACAACCCTGCCAAGATCCGCCACAAGGTTTGCCACCAAAGAGCCGTATTGAGGCCTGTCGCTAGAAGCGCCAAAGTGGTCGTGATCAACCCAAAGGCGAACAAATGCGCTGGCGTGACCCGCCTAATCATCAACATGGTTATGATAGCGCCTGCAAGATAACCAAGCGCGTTTGCTGTGTTCAGCCAACCGGCCTGCGCATAACTCCAACCCATTTCAGATTGCATGGCAGGCAATAACAACCCATAGGCAAACCGCGCTAAACCATTGGTCGCCGTAACACCCAAAGCAAGACCTGCCAGCACAAGCCATGGACGGGATGGCGTGGCACTCATGGTCGGTTTCCTTCGAAGCTTTTTGAGTGTTCAATAATGCGATTGCACGCTTCTTCAAACGGCTCATCATCAATGGTGAGTGCGACCCGCACCCAGTTTTCAACCGTTGTCCCAAACGATGAACCGGGCATAACGGCAACCTCAAATTTCTCTAAAAGGTCCAGCGCATAATCGCGGCCTGATAGACCTGTAGAAGATACATCCACCATTGCAAACATGCCTGCTTGCGGCATTGTCGCTTGCAAGCTTGTCTCTTTTGATAAGCGATCAACCAGCAGAGCCGCGCGCGTGGAAAAACGCTCCTTCATGCCCTTCGCCACAGATGACCCATCACGAATTGCTTGCGCTGTCATGTCCGCGATAAAGGGCTGGCTACCAAACAACATTGCTTCTGAAAACGGCAACAAGCGCTCGATAAATTCTGATGGCCCAACACACCAGCCGCTTCTAAAACCGGGCGCTGCATGTGATTTTGAGATCGACGAAACAGCAATTGCACGGTCGCTCAAATCAGGATTAGAAAGCGGGGAGTAGAAGGTGTTCCCATCAAACACCAATTGATCATAAACCTCATCAGACACGATCCAAAGATCATGCTCTTTCGCGAAGGCGCCAATTTCAGCAACATCCGCCTCATTCAAAATCGCCCCTGTTGGGTTATGCGGAGTGGTGAGCAATATCGCCGTTGTGTTTTCGCTCACATATTGGCGCAGATCATCGACCGACAAGCGAAATCCATTTTCAGAACGCAGAGGAACAGGCACCACCTTTGCACCACTGGCCCGAATAACACCCTCATAGGTGGCGTACATTGGATCACCAACAAGCACTTCATCTCCCGCTTCAGCAATGCCCATCAATACGCTGAACAAGCTTGTTTGCGTTCCAGGAAAACAAAGAATGTCTTGGACACCAAAAGAACGGCCCCGCGTTTTGGTATAATGAGCTGCCAAAGCCTCACGCAGTCCTATTTCACCGCGCCCATCTGCGTAATTGGTTCGGCCTTGATGCATGGCAGCACTTGCTGCATCAATCAACTCAGCTGGCATTGGCACATCAGGCTCACCAATTGTCACCTCGATAATATCGCGACCTTCAGCAACAAGCGCGCGGGCCTTTAGATACAATTCCCACTTATCACCGCCCGTCCCCTGCAAACGATCCAAAATTGCCGTTTTTCTCATTAGGATCCCCCTAGCCTCGTGCACCGCAATATAAACCATCAAATTCAAACGCTTCTAACAGGGTAATTGAATCAAACAATCCGCTTGTACATTCAAATTAAATGCGCATGATAGCAATAGAAATGTAGCTGAGTTGGCGGGAGGGGAAACTTCAATGACCGTTTTTCATCCGTCCAAAACAAGTGGCTTTTGAGTAAATGAGTATGCTTGACGTAAAGAATATCCATAAGTCTTTTGGAACCCTTGAAGTTCTCAAAGGCATTTCGTTGAGCGCCACTGAAGGTGATGTTGTGTCAATCATCGGTTCTAGTGGCTCAGGCAAAAGCACTTTTTTAAGATGCATCAATCTCCTTGAACAACCATCACAAGGCGAGATTTCCCTTAATGGTGAAGCGCTTGAGTTTAAACAGGGGAAAGATGGTTTAGTGCCTGCTAATAAACGGCAGGTCGAACGCTTCCGCTCGCAGCTAGGTATGGTCTTTCAAGGCTTCAATCTCTGGCAACATATGACGGTTTTGCAAAACGTCATTGAAGGCCCTATTCAAGTTTTAAAAACGCCAAAAAAAGAAGCGATCGAGCGGGCAGAGGGTATTTTAAACACCGTCGGTCTTTGGGAAAAACGCGACCAATACCCAGCCTTCATGTCAGGCGGCCAACAGCAGCGCGCGGCCATCGCTCGCGCTTTGGCCATGGAGCCACGGGTCATGTTGTTTGATGAGCCAACCTCAGCTCTCGATCCTGAACTGGTCGGCGAAGTGTTGAAAGTTATCCGCTCCTTAGCCGAAGAAGGCCGCACCATGATTATGGTGACACACGAAATGAAATTTGCCCGCGATGTTTCCTCCAATGTTGTCTATCTGCATGAGGGAAAAATCGAAGAGCAAGGTCCACCATCAAAATTATTCGGCAATCCAGACAGTGACCGCTGTCGGGCGTTTGTCCAATCGGTTCATTAGAGCCACCACTAAAAGGGAGAACAATATGAAAAAAATTATCACAATACTCGCAGGCACTGCAGCCGCTTTATCCATGAGTGCACAGCTGGCATTCGCTGACCTTAAAATCGGCATCGCAGCAGAAGCTTATCCGCCATTTGCTGAAAAAGCAGCAGACGGCACATGGAAAGGCTGGGAAGTGGATATGATCGGCGCGGTATGTGCTGCAATGAATGAGAAATGTGAAATTGTGCCCATCGCATGGGACGGCATTATTCCAGCGCTTTTGGCAAAGAAAATGGACGTGATCATGGCATCTATGTCGATCACTGAAGAGCGCCAAAAAACCATCGCGTTTTCTGACAAATACTACAATACCCCTGCTGTGATCGTTGCGCCAAAAGGTTCAAGCATCAGCGGTGATGCAGCAAGCGTTAAAGGCAAAATCGTTGGCGTTCAGGTTTCAACTATTCACGCAAACTACGTTGAAAAACATTTTGGCGACGCGGATGCAAAATCATACAACACCTTCGATGAGCACAACCAAGACCTCGTCGCTGGTCGTGTTGATGCTGTTGTTGGCGATTCACTTGCCATGCAACCATTCCTTTCAAGCGATGCTGGCAAAGGTTTTGAGATCAAAGGTGAGCTCAACGATGTTGCAGTCTTCGGCCCAGGTGTCGGTGGCGGCTTACGCAAAGAAGACACTGATCTTGCTGCAAAACTAAACGCAGCGATCAAGAAAGTCCGCGAAGATGGCACATACGGCGAGATCTCGAAGAAATACTTCAGCTTCGATATTTACGGCGGCTAATCACGCCTGCGAACCTAATACCAACGTGCTGGTGGCACCATTGCCACCAGCACTTCTCACCTTACAAAAGCGCGTCATTTCCCTATGGAACAAGCCCTCGAATATTTAGCCTTTTCACCGCCTGGTTGGGGCGGAAATTTGCTACGGGGTTTACTGAGCACTCTTCAAATCGCGTTTGGCGCTTATGCGCTTGGCCTTTGTCTTGGCCTTTGCGGTGCTCTGGGCAAAATCTACGGTGGCCCCGTGACCAGATGGGGGCTTGAAATATACACCACGCTCATCCGCGCGGTGCCTGAACTGGTACTCATTCTTCTGCTTTATTATGCTGGCACAGACCTCCTCAACACAGCTCTCGAGAGTTTCGGCTATGAGCGTGTAGATATTGATGGCTTATGGGCTGGCATCTATGTCATCGGCTTTGTGCAAGGCGCTTATTCAACTGAAGTGTTCCGCGCAGCCTTTCAAGCCGTGCCAACTGGCCAAATCGAAGCCGCCCGTGCCATCGGCATGTCACCGTTTAAAAGCCATACCCGCGTGGTCATCCCAGCGATGATACCCTTCGCTATTCCCGGCCTTGCCAACCTGTGGCTTATCACCACAAAAGACACAGCCCTTTTGGCCGTTGTAGGCTTCAGCGAATTGCTGTTAGAAACCAAACAGGCCGCAGGCGGTACAAAATCATATTTGTTGTTTTATTGTGCCGCAGCCGTTCTCTACCTCCTTGTCACCCTTTGTTCCAACGTCATCTTCGGCCAGATCGAGCGCCATTATCGACGTGGACAACCGGCACAGACATAGGAGCAGCACACGATGGAATGGTATTGGCTCCCTGAATATGCACCCCGATTTGTCGAAGGGGTTTGGCTTACAATACAATTGCTTTTACTGGCGATGTTTTTTGGCATGGCAATAGCCATACCCGTCGGCCTCGTTCAGGTAACAGGCCCTCGCCCACTTGCATGGTTGGCAAAGGCATTCACAACCCTCATTCGGGGAACGCCGTTATTGGTTCAAATCTGGCTGGTCTATTACGGGCTAGGGTCGTTGTTTCCCTCAATTCCTGGAATTCGAGAAAGCTTCCTCTGGCCAGTCTTGCGCGATGCTTTCCCTTATGCCGTGTTTGCCCTCACCTTAAGTGTTGCAGGCTATGAGGGAGAAATTCTTCGCGGTGCTTTTCGCAGTGTACCAAATGGCGAACTGGAAGCCGCGCGTGCCATGGGCATGTCTCGCTTCACTATTTTGCGCCGCATCTGGCTACCACGTGCGCTTCAAAATGTGTTCCCAACACTCACCGGTGAATTCATTTTGACACTGAAAGCAACGCCGCTTGTTTCAACAATCACGATTTATGAAGCTTTTGGCGTTGGCACTATTGTGCGACAGGAAACATACCGCATCTACGAGCCGCTCTTATTACTGGCGGCCATCTATGCATTTTTAACGCTCATTCTTGTCGTGATCTTCCGCTATTTTGAAAATCGCATACCAAAGCGAGCGCTGTAAGTCTTGTTCAATGCGATAATTGCTATCGCGCAACAAAACGCCAGCTTTACATTTATTTACAATAGCGATGAAAACCCGAAACATAAGCGGTGCATAGTCCGATCATGGCCGAAACTGAAGGCTTAACGATAACGGAGAAATACTATGAAAAAGAAACAACAAAAACACGCAGCCAATACAACCCAAAAAAGCTTTATGTTGGCTTTAGGAATGATGGCGGTTCTAGGTGCCGGACTTGCTACAACAAGTATCGTTTCATCCAATTCAGCTTTGGCCCACAGCCAAGAAAAAGCAGATAAAGGTGGCGACCGCACTCACAAGAAATCTAAACGTTCGCGCCCAACAGAAGCACAGCTCGAAGAACGCGCCTCTCGTATGATCGAGCGTTTGTCTAATGAACTTGGTGCAAATGACATCCAGCGGGAAAAAATAAGTACGCTTGTTATGACCTTCACGAAAGATGTTCGCCCATTGCGTAAGCAAGCACGGAAAATTCGCAAAGATATTGAAGTGCTGTTGCTCAAAGATAACATCGATCGCGATAAAGTCGAAAAATTGCGCAAAGAGAGACTAGCCGAAATTGATCGCGCAACAGGCAAAATTACTTTGGCAATGGTTGAAGTTGCAGAAGTTCTATCGCCAGAACAACGTCGCAAGTTGAGCGATAAGCTCGATCGCATGGGCAAAAAGCGTTGGCATCGTCGCTAGAGGCATGGTTTAACCCCTCCCATGACTGAAACACTACTCATAGTAGAAGATGATGCCCGACTAGCCGAGATGGTCTCTGACTATCTCGGCTCGTTTTCCTACAAGGTAACGATTGTTGGAACAGGGGCTGATGCCCTTGCCGAGCAAAATCGACACCCCTACGACGCGCTCATCCTTGATCTGGGTCTGCCAGATATAGACGGCCTTGATTTATGTCGCACCCTTCGCGCCACATCCAATATTCCCATCTTAATGTTGACAGCAAAAGGTGACTTGATGGACCGCATTGTGGGGCTTGAAATGGGGGCTGATGACTATCTTGCCAAACCCTTTGAACCACGAGAATTACTCGCGCGATTACGCGCTATTTTGCGCCGACAAAAAGACCCAACCACTGATGACACATTAAAATTTGGTCGGTTGGAAATTCGCCCAAGTTCAATGATGGCGCAACTTGACGGAAAACCATGCACACTCACGGGACATCAATTCAAACTACTGGAAGCGCTTGCTAAAGCGCCAGGCAGAGTTTTAAGCCGCGACTATTTGATGGATGCCTTAAAGGGTGAAAACCTTGAAGCATTTGATCGTTCAATTGATGTGCATATTTCTCGCATACGCGCCGAGATAGAGGATGACCCAAAAGCACCAAAGCGCGTCATCACTGTTCGCGGTGCGGGTTATGTCTTTGCCAAAGAACAGGACTAAAACAATGCTGAAAAGGCGCCTGTATCTCCAAATTTATAGTATTTTTCTCATCAGCCTAATCGCTGTTGTTGTAGCTTTTGCTATATTCACCCATCTCAACAGATCAGGGTCACAAGATCAGACGTTAGCAAGAACTTTGGGCCGCTTGATCGTTCTTTCCGTTCCAGAAAAAAACCTCCCTCTAGCCGAGCAGCAAGCAGAAATAAAAGAGCTTGGGCGTGAATTACAATTATCCCTTACTTTATTCGATGCTGAACAACAGCCAATCGCGCATGTTGGGGAGTTGTTAAAACTACCTTCTCATTTTGTAACCGCACAAAGATCCCAGATGCGCCTTCCAGGTGGCAAAACGGCGCTCAAAACAGCTGATGGTCGTTTCTTAGTGGTGAGCGGCATTAAGGCTCCGCCTTTACGCCCAATTACTCGTATTTGGGTTTTCCTTATTGCCACCGGACTTGTTGTGAGCATCGTTGCTTATCCCTTCGTCAAACGACTAACGCGTCGACTGGAAGCACTGAAACACAGTGTCGAAATCATTGGTTCTGGTGATTTAAAAACACGCGTTGCGGTGGAAGGAAATGATGAAGTTGCCTCCCTAGCAACCAGCTTTAACGCGGCAGCCGAGCAAATAGAGGGGCTTTTAAATTCACAAAAAATGCTGCTCGCTAATGCGTCCCACGAATTGCGGACGCCTTTGTCACGCATTCGTCTTGGCATTGAACTCTTAGAAAATCCGAAAAATTCTGGCCGTATTTCTGATCTACGCGGAGATATTGCTGAACTTGATGATTTGATTGATGAAATCTTGCTAATGAGCCGCCTTGATACAAAAACCGATGTTATTTTGGAACAAGGCATCGACCTTGTAGCCATCGCCGCAGAAGAAAGCGCGCGGTTTGAAGATTGCCACCTTGAGGGCACAGCTCCCTTGATAACAGGTGATCGCCGCTTATTGGCACGCCTCATTCGCAATCTTCTACAAAACGCTAAAATACATGGGAAATCGCCAAGTCACATTGCATTGGATAGCCGAGACGGCCACATAGTCCTGACCGTAAAAGACGCTGGTAAAGGCTTCCCTGCAGGAGAAGAAAGTCGACTGTTTCAAGCCTTCCAACGTGGCCGTGACCGGCAAAATGTTTCTGGGTATGGCCTCGGCTTGGCCTTGGTTCAACAAATCGCCGAAGCGCACAAAGGGACTGTCGAGATTGTTCCTAAATCCGAAGCACAATCAGCTGTTCGCGTTTTCCTACCCGTAAACTTGGGCGGATAACGGGTTAAGGCTTTTAAAATGGTCTGTGTGTTAGAAAACGCTTAGTCGTTTCTCATTATCGGGAAACATCTGGGGCGAAATAAACATATTGGAAATACCGTGAAAATTGCTGTTGCTGGACTTGGTTATGTTGGGATGTCAAATGCTGTGCTGCTTGCACAAAAATATGACGTGGTTGCAGTCGATCTTTCTTCAGAGCGTGTTGACATGGTCAACAACAAAAAATCCCCCATTCAGGATACAGAAATTGAACATTTCTTAGCCGAGAAAGAACTCAAATTATCAGCAACGACCGATGCAGAAGCGGCCTATAAAGATGCAGACTATGTAATCGTCTCCACGCCAACAAATTATGATCCGAAACACAATTACTTCGACACATCTTCTGTTGAAGCCGTGATTGATCAGGTTACTAAAATCAATCCAACGGCAGCAATCATTATCAAATCAACCATTCCCGTTGGATATGTCGAACGCGTTCGTAAAGACAAAAATGTCGACACAGTTATCTTCTCGCCTGAATTTTTGCGCGAAGGACAAGCACTCAAAGACAACCTTTATCCCTCACGCATTATCGTTGGCGAAAAATCAGAGCGGGCTGAAATCTTCGGCAATATGCTGAAAGAATGCGCCCACAAAGAAGATGTCGATGTCCTGTTTATGGGCTCTTCAGAAGCGGAAGCCGTTAAACTCTTCGCCAATACATACCTTGCCATGCGCGTTGCTTATTTCAACGAGTTAGACAGCTACGCATTATACAGTGACCTCGACATCAAGGATATTATTGGCGGTGTATGTCTGGATCCTCGGATCGGTAAGCATTACAATAATCCATCCTTTGGATATGGCGGTTATTGCCTGCCTAAAGATAGCAAACAGCTTCTGGCAAACTACAATGCTGTCCCACAAAACATGATCCGCGCCATTGTTGATGCAAACTCAACGCGGAAAGATTTTATAGCAGAGCGTATCTTAGACAAATCACCAACCGTGGTTGGCATTTATAGATTGACCATGAAGGCTGGCTCAGACAATTTCCGCGATAGTTCAATCCTTGGCATTATGAAGCGCATCAAAGCCAAAGGTATCGAGGTGCGTGTTTATGAACCGCTGTTAGAAGATGAGCTCTTTTTCAATTCGCCCGTCATTCGCGGTATCGAAGCGTTCAAACAAGGCTGCGATGTGATTGTCGCAAACCGCCTCACCGATGACATTCGCGATGTAGAAGATAAAGTATTCACACGCGACGTTTTCGGCGACAGCTAAGTTTTAGAGAACGGACAATGCCTGCTCCAAATCAGCAAGCAAGTCATCAGCTCCTTCAATCCCGACTGATAAACGAAGCAACCTGTCATCAATGGCAGGTTCTACCGTGTTGCGATGTTCAACAAGACTTTCAACACCGCCAAGTGATGTTGCGCGCTTGAACAAGTTCAAACGCCCTGCCACCGCTAAAGCTTCCTGCTTGCCGCCTTTAACAAGAAAAGACACCAAGCAACCAAAGCCGCCCGCCATTTGTTTCGTCGCGAGACTGTGCCCTGCATCATCGGGAAGTCCCGGATAAAGAACACTCTCAACATTCGGATGGCTTTCAAGCATCTTGGCAAGAACAAGCGCCGTATCACACATCCGCTCCATGCGAAGCGGTAAAGTCCGCATGCCTCTAATCAACAGCCAAGCCTCAAACGGGCCAATTACGGCACCCGCATCATGTCTATCTGTGGAGATCGCCTTCCATAGATCGCTATCAGCATTAGAGGTGGCCAGAAAACCAGCCAACACATCGCTGTGCCCGTTAATCCCTTTGGTTGCTGAGTGCATAACAATGTCTGCACCGAACGCGAGCGGATTAGATAAAACCGGCGTTGCAGCCGTTGAATCAACCACAAGGGCTGCACCCATTTGTTTTGCAAGCGATGAACAAGCGGCAATATTAGTGGTTTTCAAAAACGGATTTGACGGCGTTTCAATCCATAAAATATCGGCAGGCTGAGCGACCGCTTCAAGGTCCGATAGGGTTGAACAATCCACCTCAATCAGCTCAATTTGTCTGCGTGCGCAAAACTCGCGGGTCCATTTGGTGGTTCCCCAATAAATCGCATTCTGCATAATGATGCGCCCGCCATTGGGCACAGTACGCAATACAGCCGCAACTGCTGCCATGCCTGTTGGGAACAACAAGCCATCATCCGCCTTTTCAGATTTCGCCAAAATTCGTTCAGCAAGGCGGGCTAAATCATTATCGTCACGGCTATAAAGGTGGCCATCTGAAACCAGTTGATTGTGTTCATCCCGTGCAAAAGTGGTCGCTGGTTGAATGGCGGGAACCACAGCACCGTTTGCTGGATCAATCACCCCGTCTGCCTGCGCAAACAACGTCGCAAGCGACACATCATCCTTGGTTGAAGTCATTGGGGAACCTTCATGCAAACATGGAACTAGACGGGCGACCATACAGCGGCGTTTTATCAAGCGCAATTTTGCAATGTGACAAAATGCACAGCAGAAATAATCCGCTCCGCTTATTTTTGAAACATCGGAGATTAAAAACAGCAAAAAGCTGGGAGACACATAATGACCAACACATTTAAGCACGCACTCAAAGCCACATGCATATTAGCAATCGGCGCATCATTTTTTTCGAGCGGAACAACCACAGCAAACGCCGCTTCAATTGAAGTCTACGTTTGCGATGCTATCGGAGATGGCCACTACGAGATTTCAATCCTTTCAGACCGCTCAACGTCGGCCCGCGTTTCTTATGTCATTCAAGGCAATCAGCACAACCTCAACGGCCCTTACAATTATTATAAGCGCGCCGGTCAAAACTGGGTTGCTGGTAACGGGTTTGATTTTGCTTATGCCAATGGGCATGGCAATTTCCATGATAAAAACGCAAACGCATTCTCCGACTGTCGCAGCGGGGCTCGTAATAATGGCCATCAAACAGATCACGGCCAAACCGACAATGGCAGTCCAAGCAATCACCTACCTGGTGCTACTTTAAATATTAGAGCACTTTCGCTTGGTGGATCCTTACGCAATGGGCCTGGAATTAACTACCAAAAAGTCGGTAGTATTCGTGGTCGAGCTCCTATCACACTTGTTCGTAACACCGGTGTTCGCATGAACGGTTATGACTGGTTTGAAATTATTGCGCCTAAAGGACGCCGAGCTTACCAGTGGGGTGGCATCATGTGTTCACCACGCCATTATATCGCTGGTGTTTTCGAGCGTTGCAATTAAATTCCAGCGACTCGCTGAAATACGATAATAATTTCTATGTTGCGGCGCAAAAGCGCCGCAAAACAACTCGCCTTTTCTAATCGTGTTGGTTTATTACTTGCTCATCAAATTCTATCTCTAGACTTTTAGGAAGTCATGACACGACTAACACACCTTCAACGGCTTGAAGCAGAAGCCATTCACATTATGCGTGAAGTGGCGGCAGAAGCTGAAAAACCCGTTATGTTATATTCGGTTGGCAAAGATTCAGCCGTTATGCTGCATTTGGCTCAAAAGGCCTTTTATCCATCAAAGCCCCCTTTCCCGCTGATGCATGTGGATACCACATGGAAGTTCGGCGAGATG
>JBDWKL010000016.1 GCA_039973685.1 Hyphomicrobiales bacterium | reverse complement strand
AGAGCCAGAGCCAGAGCCAGAGCCAGAGCCAGAGCCAGAGCCAGAGCCAGAGCCAGAGCCAGAGCCAGAGCCAGAGCCAGAGCCAGAGCCAGAGAAAATTTCGCTGGATGATGAACCGCGTCAAGAGGCAACGGAAGAACCTGAGAAAAAATCTTGGTTTCAGCGCCTCAAAACAGGTCTGTCAAAATCTTCGCAGTCTTTAACGGGCAACATCACGGCGATCTTCACCCAGCGCAAACTGGATGCGGACACCGTACAGGATTTGGAAGACGTTTTGATCCAAGCCGACCTTGGCATTGAAACCGCCATGGCGATCACTGATTCGCTGTCAGAAAGTCGCTACGGCAAAGACATCTCAGGAGATGAAATCCGCACTGTGCTTGCTGAGGAAGTTGAAAAAGTGCTGGCCCCTGTCGCCAAGCCTTTGGAACTCGATCTTGAAAAGAAGCCCCACGTCATCCTCGTGGTTGGCGTCAATGGTACGGGTAAAACCACCACCATTGGTAAGCTCACCGCGAAACTGACCCGTGAAGGCGCAAAAGTTATGTTGGCGGCAGGCGATACCTTCCGCGCAGCAGCCGTTGAGCAACTTAAAATTTGGGGCAAGCGCACCAATTCACCCGTGGTCGCCCGTGACATTGGTTCCGATGCTGCCGGTCTTGCCTTTGACGCAATGAACGATGCGAAAGAAGCAGGTAGCGATGTGTTGATGATCGACACCGCTGGCCGTCTTCAAAACAGAACAGAATTGATGGACGAGCTTGAAAAAGTCATCCGCGTCATCAAGAAACAAGATGAGACAGCACCCCACACTGTACTTTTAACTCTTGATGCAACAACAGGCCAAAACGCCCTGCAACAAGTCGAGATTTTCAAACAAAAAGCAGGCGTCAACGGGCTGGTAATGACCAAACTAGACGGCACGGCACGCGGCGGTATTTTGGTCGCCATCGCTGCTAAGCACCAATTGCCCGTTTACTTCATCGGCATTGGTGAAGGCATTGATGATCTTGAACCGTTTGAAGCGGATGAATTTGCAAAAGCGATTGCGGGCTTGGCGTAAGCCTATCTCGCCGTCGCCTTCTCAATCAGTTCTTTGACGCTTGGGAAGATATTTTCAACGATCACAGCAACGCCCTTTTTCGTGGGGTGCATGCCGTCTGGTTGGTTCAGCGCCCCGTCACCAGCAACACCCTTTAAAAAGAACGGGTAAAAAAGCGTGCCGTGTTCTTCGGCCAAATCTGGATAGATTGCGTTGAATTCCTCACCGTATTCTTTCCCCAAATTTGGGGCTGCTTGCATACCGGCAATCAGCACGGGCAACTTACGCTCTGTAAGCCCTGTCACCATCGCATCAAGATTTTCTCGCGTTGATTTCACAGGAAGACCGCGCAGCATGTCGTTTGCGCCGAGTTCCAAGATAACGCCATCAGCCTCAGGCCCAACAGACCAATTCAACCGTGAGCGCCCACCACTCGTGGTATCACCAGACACACCCGCATTGATCAATTCAACATCATATCCTTCTGTGATAAGCTTTGCTTGTAATTGCGGCACAAAACCCTGACCGCGATCCAGCCCAAAACCCGCCGTTAAACTGTCTCCAAAGACGACTATTTTCAACGTCTCCGCTTGCGCAAAAGAGGCGGCGCACATAAGGCATACAAAAAATATTGATCGCAGATGATGAAAAATCATTATCACTTTCCCATATGGTGGTTTGGTACTGCACTATTCCATATAAGCACTGATTAGAGGAATACCCATTGTCCGACCAGCCTTCCGTCTCAAATAATTCTATTATCGACCTTGAAAACGTCCACCTCTCCCTTGGGCAAGGTGCAGCCCGTGTCCATATCTTAAAAGGGGTAAGCGTTGCCATTGAACGCGGCGAAGCTGTTGGTCTTGTTGGTCCATCAGGTTCTGGAAAATCGACCCTTCTTATGGTGATGAGCGGATTGGAACGGGCGGATAGCGGCAATGTTTCCATCGTCGATCATGACTTGATGGCCTTGAGCGAAGACGATTTGGCGCGCTTTCGCGGACGCCATGTGGGCATCGTATTTCAATCTTTCCACCTCATTGCCAATATGACAGCGCTAGAAAATGTCGCCGTACCGCTGGAACTTGCAGGTGTTGCCAATGCCTTTGCCCGCGCAGAAGAAGAATTGAAATCTGTCGGTCTTGATGACCGCCTCTCTCATTATCCAGGTGAACTTTCCGGCGGTGAACAACAGCGTGTTGCGATTGCCCGCGCCCTTGTTGCTCAACCTGATCTCCTCATTGCCGATGAGCCGACAGGCAATCTGGATGAAGACACCGGCGAAGATATTTCAAACCTTCTCTTCAAGCTTCAAAAAGAGCGCGACATGACCTTGTTGCTTGTCACCCATGATCTCAAGCTTGCTGGACGATGTGACCGTGCAATCGAGATTAGAAGCGGTGAAATTCGTGGTGAAGATGGTGAGAACACCTTGCTTAACCGCGTGGTCAAATCTGCGAGTGCTGCCGAATGAGCACTATGGATGTAGCATCAAGCAGCCCTTCAATGGGCTTATTCAAATCTCTCCGCCTCGCTTTTACCTTTGCCACCAGAGAAATGCGGGCGGGTGTGCGCGGTTTTATGATTTTTCTCGCCTGTTTGTCGCTTGGCGTTGCAGCCATCGCAGGCGTAAACGCGCTTTCTGCCTCGCTGGTGAACAGTATCTCGTCTGAAGGCCAATCAATCCTTGGCGGCGATATTCGCTTCTCACTCATCCATCGCGAAACCACAGAGCCTGAACAAGCCTATCTCGATAAACTCGGCCCCGTCACCGTTGCGGCCACCATGCGTTCCATGGCACGACTGCCAGATGGGTCAGACCAAGCACTCACAGAATTAAAAGGCGTTGACGAGAACTACCCGCTTTATGGCGAGATGAAACTTGTCAACAAAGGCAACATCCATGATCTTTTAAAAGAACAGGATAAAGGCACTTTTGGCGGAGTGGTCGAGCTTGGGTTTTTAGCCCGCCTTAATATCGAAGTCGGTGGATTGATCGATCTTGGCGGTATCAAAGTCAAAATTATGGATGTGATTGAAAACGAACCAGACCGTCTTGCTGGCGGCGTTGGCTTTGGCCCGCGTTTGATGATTTCCAATGAAGCCATTCGCGCTTCTGGTCTTGTTCAACCAGGCAGCCTTGTGCGCTGGCATTATAAGGTGAAGCTTCAAGACGGTGTTTCAAACGACGATATTCAGGCGGTTCGTGAAGCGGCTGAAACCGAGATGCCGAAAGCAGGATGGCGCATTCGTGCTAGAGACAACGCCTCCCCCGGCCTCTCGCGCAATATTCAACGCTTCGCTCAATTCCTGACCCTTGTGGGATTAACAGCCCTCGTTGTGGGTGGTGTGGGTGTCGCTAACGCGGTAACGGCTTATCTTGATAGCAAGCGTGAAGTCATTGCGACATTTAAAAGCATTGGCGCAATTGGTAGCTTTGTTTTCTTTGTCTATGTCATCCAAATCATGATGATTGCGACCATCGCGGTCACGATCGGCTTGGCGCTTGGAGCTTTCATCCCATCGGTTGCGGCCTACTTCTTACAAGGCGCGCTTCCGATTGAAATCGATACAAAGATACCTGCCGCCTCTCTCGCACTCGCTGCGGTCTATGGATATTTAATGGCATTAGTTTTTGCTCTTTGGCCTCTGTCAAAGGCCCGCGATATTCCACCGACGGCCTTATTCCGTGACCGCGAAGGGACCAGCAAACTGCCACGCCTGCCCTATCTCTTGGCATTGATTGGATGTGTCGCACTGTTGTTTACCCTCGCGATTGGTCTGTCAGATAATCGGGTGATCGCGACCGCGTTTGTTGGTGGCACAGTTGCAGCCTTCGTGCTTTTGCGGGTGACCGCCATTGGCATTATGGCACTTGCCAGAAAACTACCCCATGCCCGTTCCACAGAATGGCGTCTGGCAATTGGTAATATCCATAGACCTGGCTCGATCACACCATCGGTTGTCTTGTCCCTTGGCCTCGGCCTCTCTTTGCTCGTCACCATCGCGCTCATCGACGGCAATTTACGCAATCAATTGACCTCGTCACTTGCCGATGAAGCGCCAAGTTTCTTCTTCGTCGATATTCAAAACCACGAGATTAAAACTTTTGAGACACTGCTCAAAGACAACACCCAAGAGGCAACTCTCCAGCGTGTGCCAATGTTGCGCGGTTTCTTTGTTGATATTGCCGGACAAAAACCATCAGAAATGACCGTGAACAGCGAAAGTGCTTGGGCGCTGCGTGGTGATCGCGGCATTACTTATTCTGCGACCATTCCAGAAAATTCTGTGCTTGATGAAGGTGAATGGTGGGATGCAGATCATACAGACGGATCACTTGTTTCTTTCGATGAAGAAGTTGCCCGCCACTTTGGTCTTAAAATCGGCGACACCATTACCGTTAATGTGCTGGGTCGCGAAATCGTCTCCACAGTTGCCAGCACCCGTAAGGTGGAATGGCAATCGCTTGGCATTAATTTTGTGATGGTTTTCTCACCCAATACCTTCGCAGGCGCGCCGCATTCCCATCTCGCAACGCTAGCCCTTAAAGACGGCGGAACAGTTGAGAAAGAATTCGAGCTCATGAAAACCGTTGCCAATGCTTTCCCAACAGTCACCACCGTGCGCGTTAAAGACGCGCTTGAACGGGTGGCGGATGTGGTGGGTCAACTGGCTTGGGCCATCCGTGGCGCTTCTGGTGTCACCTTGCTTTCTTCAATCTTAGTACTTGCTGGCGCCCTTGCGGCGGGCCATCGCACACAAATTTATGACGCGGTGGTTTTAAAAACGCTGGGCGCAACGAGAGGGCAGCTTATGAAAGCCTATTTGCTGCAATTCACCCTGCTTGGTCTCATTACAGCCGTGTTTGGCATCTTATCCGGCACACTTGCCTCTTGGTTTGTGGTTGAGAATATTATGGATGGTGATTTCACCTTCTATCCAAGTGCCGCTTTTTCAGCAGCAGCCATTGCATTGTTCTTATGCATCGCGCTGGGCTTTGCTGGCACATGGCGCATATTGGGACAAAAGGCAGCACCCTTGTTAAGGAATGCATAAGATACTTGGCGCTGACAAGCTAAATAAACCAAACTTGAGCGTTTTTAGACCGAAAAGACTTGAGTATTTTAGTGAAGAACACCATATTGTGCAGGAATATAAGCGAAGAATGACCTTCGCTTAGTCTAGCTTTTTTAAACATTATAGGGTTTTTCGATGGCTGATTTAGAAAGACGTGCACAATATGGGCAGGCAACTGCTGCTAACGCTGATATTGATCAGGGTCTGCGTTCATACATGCTTTCTGTCTATAACTACATGGCTCTTGGCCTTGCGCTGACAGGTCTTGCGGCTTATTTCGTGTTCAATTTCGCGACAACGGGCGATGCAACACAAGGTGTGGCTCAGGTTCGTGAAGGTCTCTACCTTACACAATTTGGTGCAACAGTTTGGTCAGGTCCACTAAAATGGGTCTTTATGCTGGCGCCTCTCGGACTGGTCTTCTTCCTGTCCTTCCGCATTAATAAAATGAGTGTAAGTGCTGCACAGATCACTTTCTGGATTTACGCAACACTCGTTGGTGTATCGATTTCAACAGTCTTGTTGATCTACACATCTGAAAGCGTTGTTCGTACATTCTTCATTACGTCTGCTGCTTTCGCATCATTGAGCTTGTACGGTTACACAACCAAACGCAGCTTGTCTGGCATGGGTTCATTCCTAATGATGGGCCTCTTCGGCATCATCATCGCAATGGTCGTGAACATCTTCCTTCAATCATCTGCGCTACAGTTTGCAATCTCAGGCCTCGGCGTTTTGATCTTTGCTGGCCTCACAGCCTATGACACACAGCAAATCAAAGAGATGTATTACGAAGGTGACGATTCAACCACTCAAGGCCGCAAAGCCGTAATGGGTGCGCTGCGTCTCTACCTCGACTTCATCAACATGTTTATGTTCTTGCTTCAGTTCTTGGGTAACCGCGAATAGTTGAGCAATTGAACAGAATCTGAGCATTAAGGCGGCTTTCGAGCCGCCTTTTTCTTTGCTAGCATTTGATTATGACAGTAACGATCCGCGATACCTCATTAGATGATCTAGCGGCCATCGCCGCAATCTATGCAGACCATGTTAAACACGGTCTCGCCTCCTTCGAGTACGACCCTCCTAGTGAAGCCGAAATGACACGCCGCTTTCAAGCGCTTGCAGATGGCGGACATCCCTATCTTGTTGCAGAGAAAGACGGGGAAGCCGTTGGGTATGCCTATGCTGGCCCCTTCCACACCCGAAAAGCTTATGAATTGACAGTTGAAAACTCCGTCTATCTAGCACCCAAAGCCCAAGGGCAAGGGATTGGCACCCAATTGCTTGAACGGCTCATTTTGGAATGTCGTAGACGGGAATATCGCCAGATGATTGCCGTCATCACCAAACTTAATCCAGCATGGTCTGTAAGGCTGCATGAAAAAGCTGGCTTTGAATATGTCGGCACATTGAAAGAAGTTGGCTTCAAAAAAGATCAATGGCTGGACGTCATTTATATGCAGCTTGCGCTTTAACGGCTTAGTCCACCACCCGTAAGTGCTTGCGTGGTTCCAGCACTTTCAGTACTTGGCGCAATTCATGACCACGTTTTAAAATCATACCCGCCGCATTGATCACACTATAGGCCCCTTGCTTACGGGCAAGCTTTGGATTTTTCTCAACCTGATAGATCGGCATTTCGCTCGTGCGTTTGAAGATGGAGAAAACCGCGCGTTCCTTTTGGAAATCTAACGCATAATCACGCCATTCCCCCTCAGCAACACGGTAGCCATAAACTCGTAGAATCTCAGATAATTCACGGCGGTCAAACGCGATCTGCGTGGGTTGTTTTTGATGAGGCTTATGAACGGTTGTGGTATTTGATAACGTGACAATGTTTGAATCACGCTTGCTTTCACCCCGTTCAGGAAATTCGCTATTATCCAAGAACAACTCCTCCGCTAACCTTATGATCGACCGCTGAGACAAAAAGATCAAGCTGTGAATTTAGTGAGCTTTGTTGATAAACTTGCGTAAACGAATGAAATGATAACTATTTTCAAGTTATTTTTCATCAAAATTTCTCTTTTTAGCCGCAATTCAGTCAAATAACTGACACGAATGGTGTTCATCTTGTCATCACTACCCAAGGTGGCCTGGCTTTAACTGTACTGGTTTTTCAGCCCCCCAGCCCCCCAGGCAGATTTCGCCAGGCCTCTTTCTTGTGTAGCGAATACTCCTAGAGTAACTAACCAACTAAATTTCCTAAGTCAGCTTACGCTGACTTTTTTTTGCAAATTTTTCTCATTCAGCTTTGAATTTTTCTCTCAAAACTCCTATCTGTCGCACAACGACAATTTAGGATTGAGCAATGAGCACAGAAGATACATCCAACAAAGCAGAACACGCCTTTGAAGCGGAAGTCGCGCAGCTTTTGAAAATGATGGTTCACTCCGTCTATTCAAACAAAGACATCTTCTTGCGCGAACTCATTTCAAACGCGGCTGATGCCTGCGAAAAAATTCGCTTTCTTGCGATCGACAATCCTGATCTGACCAAGGATGACCCTGACTTCAAAATCATGTTGAACTTTGATGAGAAAGACAACGTGTTGATGATTGCAGACAATGGCGTCGGCATGAATAAAGACGAATTGATCGGCAACCTTGGAACAATCGCACGTTCTGGCACAAAAGCTTTCCTTGATGGTTTGTCTGAAAAATCTGATGGGAATGCGCTGATTGGTCAATTCGGTGTTGGTTTTTATTCAGCCTTCATGGTTGCGGACAAAGTGGATGTGATTTCGCGCAAAGCAGGCGAAGAACAAGCCCATATCTGGTCTTCAGATGGCGAAGGCACCTTTTCAGTAGAAGAGATCGATATCCCAGCTGATAAGCGCGGGACAATGGTGAAGCTTTATCTCTCAGAAGACGGCAAAGACTACGCCAGCAACGCGAAGATCGAAGAGATTGTTCGCTCCTATTCATCCCACGTGCCTGTGCCGATTCATATCTTCGGCACTGAGAGCGTTAATGGTGATGATGACAGCGAGACGATTGAGCCTTTTGATCGCATCATAAGCGATGGCAGTGCACTTTGGACCAAGTCTAAATTGGATATTTCTGATGAGGAATATAACGAGTTTTATAATCTGGTTTCAGGCAATTTTGATGAACCAGCGAAGACCCTCCACTACCGCGTAGAAGGCCGTCAAGAATACACCGTCCTTGCCTATTTGCCGAGCATGAAGCCGTTTGACCTGTTCAACCCAGATCGCAAAGGCCGCATGAAGCTTTATGTGCGCCGCGTGTTTATTTCCGATGAAGTAGAAATGCTGCCAGCATGGCTTCGTTTTGTTCGTGGTGTGATTGATTCTGAAGATCTTCCACTCAATATTTCGCGCGAACTTTTACAAGATAATCCGCTTTTGGAATCGATCAAAACGGGTGTCACCAAACGCATCTTGTCTGAGCTTTCAAAAATGTCTGAGAAAGACAGCGAAACTTTTGAAAAGGTCTGGGAGGCATTCGGTCCCGTCATCAAAGAAGGCCTTTATGAAGACATGGCCCGCCGTGATGACATCTACGGTTTTGCGCGGTTTAAAACCAGCACATCAGATGGCAAATGGCGCAGCCTTGCAAGCTACCTTGAAGACATGAAGGAAAACCAGACAACCATCTATTACGCGCTAGGCGATAGTGATGATGCGATAAAAGCAAGCCCGCACCTTGAAGGATACCGGGCACGCGGTGTGGAAGTTCTGTATCTTTCGGATCCAGTGGATGCCTTTTGGGTTCGCACAGCTCTCGGCTTCCAAGGCAAACCCTTTAAGTCGGTCACACAAGGATCTGATGATCTGGATAACTTGAAGTCTGCTGATGACGAGACCAAAGAAGATGAAAAAGAAAACAAGGCGGAACTCGCCAACCTCTATACCTTCTTGAAAGAGACACTGGGCGATGACGTCTCTGACGTGCGCGCATCCTCTCGCCTTGCTGAAAGTCCGGTATGTCTGGTGGCCTCTGACGGTGCAATGGATATGCAATTGCAAAAAATTTTGAAAGATCAACCAGATGCAGGTTTTAATCCGGCGCCTGTTTTAGAAATCAACGCATCGCACGCCATCATTGAAAAATTGGCCGCTCACCTAGATAGCGGGAAAGACAAAGCGCTTGCCGAGCAAATGGCAACGATACTTCATGGTCAGGCGAAAATTATGGATGGGGAACAGCCCAATGATCCAGCAAAATTTGCGTCAGCCCTTGGGGTGTTTATGGCAAAGGCGATAGATTAATCGCACCAAAAATAATAAGCGCCTTCACTGTCCGATAGGGATTGTGACGGCGCTTAAATTTAACTGGATTCATTCATCCAAGTAGCAGCGCCTAGAATTTTGGACGAGATTTTTCCCTGCTTCGTCTGAAGGATAATGGCAAGACCATTAATGTCACCCGTCATCAAGTCAGGTTTGGCGAATTTCATTGTCATTGCTTCGCCTTTCCACTCGCCCAGTGGGCGCATCTCTTTTACGATATTTGTATAGGTAATTTCCGTATTCCGGTTTTCACCACGTCCAATCGCAACAGTCCCGCTTCTTTGAAGCAGTGCCATCCAAACGGTGCCTGTGCTGATTGGCGATTTGCCTTCAACATCAATTTTAATGTCAACGCCGGCCTGTTCAATATTAATGTCGACCGGAAGCGATCCACGTGTAACAAGCTTGTTGATTCCATTAGGATCACTGCCCACTGCATGGTTTGACCCATTCACAACGACCTGCGGTGTATAAACAGATTGATCGCCGCGCAACGCCGCATAACCATATTGGCGATGTGTAAATTCTTTTTTCGCGAAGGTATCTTTCCAGCCAAGATAATCCCAGTAAGTCACCGGCAAAGTCAGCACAACTAAATCTGGATCTTTCGCATATTCCGCCGCCAATTCATCAGCTGGCGGGCATGAGGAACACCCTTGGCTCGTGAAGAGCTCAATAACGCCTTTTGTACCAGCCTGGGCATTATCGGCCCATGATACAAGACTGAACAAACCAGCCGCAAATATGCTGGCTGATAAAACAAGTTGCTTTTTAATCGAACGATTCATAATTTTCCAAAAAGATAGTCGTAGGGTTTGTGCGCACCTAAGCACGCATTAATTGTAACTAATATAAGCAAAACAACTTAATCAAGCGAGTAACGACTCCTTGAGGTTGTTCAACATACCGTTAGAACGCTGTGCCAGGTGTGTTAATGAAGGTTTTCTCTTCTGGTGAGGATACTCGATCAATGGCTTTATTTCTATGAGGAAAGCGGCCATATTTTTTGACAACATCGTGATGCTTATTGGCATAAGCAATGTTTGATGTGATCCCAAGCGCTGTGAATAGTGCAACAGATTGCTCTTGGTCTTCCAACGTTTCTGCATGCATGAACGGCATATAGACAAAGATGCGGTGATTATCTGGCATGGTTTTATCTGCGCCCGATGTAATGAGATCTTTCGCAATTAAAAGCGCTAACGGGTCCGTATCAAAAGCTTGGCCCGAACCGCGAAACATATTTCTGGAGAATTGATCGAACACCAAAATTGCAGCAAGAGCGCCTTTGGGCGTGCTGGTGAAGCTTGATGCATCTTTTTTCAAGCTTGCATGAAGCGGCCCAAAACGTCGTTTGATTTCGGCGTCAAATTGCTCATCTTTGACGAATTGCTGCTTTGGGCTGATTTCTTCAAACCAGAATGAAAGAACATCTTGTGCGCTTGGGGTATTCACTTGGCTAATTTCCTGCCGGATACATGCTTTGGTGCGTTATCTATTTTAAAGCATAGCGCAGTCATTTTCTGAAACAAAATTTAACTTGAGTATTTGACACAAGAAATAATTCATGCTTTTTAACATGAGTAATAATATCAAGTTAAATCAATAAACGCAAACAAGTTGAGGTTCAGCATGTCTATCAATGCGGCAGAAAGATACGTGAATAGGCCAGCAGAAATGCTCATCCTTCAAGGCTACAGACGTTGGACGCTTGGTTTTGCAACGAAGAATGTGCGGCTTTGGGATGAGGCATGGAACCTCTTCTGCCTTGAGCTCGGCGCAAAGAACGCGCGTGATTGCATGAGCCGTTTGATTACATTCGTCAAAACCCTTGGCACATGCGCCAACTGCCCTTTAAGAACGCTCCCGCTGGAAGATGATGCGCTATGCCGTGATGAATGTTTGGTGATGGGACTAATCGCTGCCATGCAACACGGTGATGACGCTGCCGCAGAAATATGTTTGCAGGCCCTAAGCTGCACCAAACGCTGCGATGAGGTAGCCTTTGCCGCACGCGACTTAGCTTTCGCCCTTCAACGCGCGCAGTCCGTTTTAAGCCCTGTGCCTGCCAACGTCTTAATGGATATCGCCCACCAAGATATGCCAAGCCGAGAAGTGCATTAGGCAAGCTAATCGCGATTCTCCATAAGCAATCAGCCATTCCTTTACTAACCGAGGTCTGCGCCCGCAAAACAATCCAAAGCTGGATAGTTCGGGATTTTGTTCTATAAATAGTTTTATGGAGACGGAAAATTTCACCAAACAAGTGCCTGATGGCGATACGCATGAGCGTGATGTTTGCACGACCTGCGGCTTTATTGATTATGTGAACCCGAAAATTGTGGTCGGTTCCGTGGTCCGCCATGAGGGCAAGATTTTGCTTTGCAAACGCGCGATTGAGCCGCGATCTGGCTATTGGACCCTGCCTGCTGGATATTTGGAGTTAAATGAGACGCCAGAAAATGGTGCAATACGTGAAGCGCAAGAAGAAGCCTGCGCCGACCTCATTATAGACAGTCTGCTTGCTGTTTATGCCGTCCCGCATATCTCGCAAGTGCAATTAATGTATCGCGCACGCTTGCAGACGCCCCATTTTGCAGCAGGGCCAGAAAGTCTCGATGTGCAACTGTTTGATTGGGACGACATACCGTGGGAAGACCTTGCTTTTCCATCCGTCCATTGGGCATTAAAACAAGATTTGATGGTGGAAATGGGCGAGGCTATCGGGCCATTTAAAAACCCAGAATAAGGCGCTTATTCCGCGCCCTCATCCTCTTCTTCCGGCAGGGCATAACGGGTGACAACCGTCATTTGAAACATAGCAAAAACCATCGTGATTGGCATGGTGCCCCACACCTTAAATGATACCCAAAAATCCGTTGAAGAATTACGCCAAACCACTTCGTTTAAGACCGCAAGAAAGATAAAAAACAGGCCCCAACGCAGGGTTAATATACGCCACCCTTCTTCTGTAATTTTAAAAGCAGATTCAAATACATAAGCAAGAAATGATTTGCCAAAATAAAGCCCAATCAACAAAACAGAAGCAAAGAGCATGTTCACAATAGTCGGCTTCATCTTGATGAACGTGTCATCCTGCAAATAAAGCGTCAAACCGCCAAATACCAAAACCACAGCGAGGGTCACGAGCGGCATCATGGGCACGGTGCGGGTTAGCAACAGTGAAAGACCGAGCGAAATCACCATCGCAATCATAAATAATCCGGTTGCGATAAAGATCGGTCCACCAAAGGAGGCGAGGATCGGAAATTGCTCCGCCAATTGCTCACCTTTGGAATTTGCAAAGAAGAAAACCAGCAGCGGTCCTAACTCAAGTGCAAACTTCAAAATTGGGTTGATCTCGTTTTTTTTAGCAACTGTGATTTGTCTATCCACGGCAAAATCCTAAATTACAATGATGTGATCTGGATATGGGCCTATCTAGTGCTATTGTCCAGAGCATTGACGTTTGATGCGTTGTAAACACGTATCGGTTTTGAATAGTGATAAGTTGTTAACCTTTTACCGTTCTACTTTAGGAAGTGTAAAGTACGAGTACAGGGAGGATAACGGCAAACTTGTGAGGTTCACATGGCTAATCTTCTATGGACTACCAAGACCAAACGTCGCATTCCCGTCTTCCTATCGCTTTTTCTGGGTGCCGCTCTTCTAAGCTTCAGCCCACTTTCCCAAACACCTGCCCATGCCTGCCAGTTCATCATTCCTGATGCAAATGGCAATGAAGCGCGTGGTCCTTCTTTTGAAATGATGTCGACTGGCTTCTTACAAGGGGCGATTGAATGCGGTGACGAAATTCACCAGCTTCATGTCATGACCATTGATGTCGATGCCAAGCAGGCTCATTTGGGCGTGCGCGATGATCCACTTTTCACGCAAGATGTGACGGGTGAATTAAAACCAATTTCTGCGGTACCCGTGTCATCAAACACCAATGTTCACATTATGGGTCGGGTCAATCAATTCCCGCGCATTGGCGTGCGCCGTGGGTTTGTCCGCTTTGCAACGCTGTGTGATGCAGATGATGCATTGGCGCCGTTAGACTGTTCATGGCGCGCCGCGCGCATTAAATTTCGCACGACCATCATTGATACCAATGCAGATGAAGAAGTCGATCGCTCTTACCATGAGATGAGCATTTATGACGGCAAAGGCCGTTTGCATATGGTGACCTTCTGGACGCCGCATCGTCCGCAATTAAACACAACTGCGAACGATTGGATTAGTGCGCTAAAGGCCTTCGGCCTGGATTTCGCGCAAGCAGGCTAAGGCTTGTACCTAGATGAACCCGACGGCTAAGCTGTCGGGATTTCACCCATAACTTTCGGCACATGATAGCCCTTTTGAACGGCAGGCCGCTCTAAAAGACGATTGTACCACGCCTGTACATTCGGAAATTTGGTAATATCCACTTTGTGCCATTCATAGCGTGATGCCCACGGCCAGCAAGCCATATCAGCAATGCTGTACTCACCACAGATATAGTCTTGTCCTTCAAGCTGCTTATCTAGCACCCCATAAAGACGGTTGGCTTCAGTGCGGAACCGGTCAGCGGCATATTCTGATTTTCCAGGGTTGAAATGCGAGAAGTGGTGACCTTGACCAAGCATTGGGCCGAAGCCTGCTTTTTGCCACATCAACCATTCAATCACCCGCCACCGTGCTTCGCCCTCTTTAGGAAGAAACTGACCGTATTTATCAGCCAGATACATCATGATCGCGCCTGATTCCATAAGCTTCATGCCGTTATCTTGGTCGACAATTGCCGGAATTTTATTGTTTGGGCTGATTTCAAGAAATTCAGGTTTGAACTGATCATCTTCACCAATGTTAATTGGATGAGCTGTATAAGGCACGCCCAACTCTTCAAGCAGAATAGAGACCTTACGGCCATTCGGTGTCGTCCAAGTGTATAGATCAATCATAGTAAGCTCCGGATTATTCAGTTCGCCAACTTGTAACCCACCTTGGCTTTTTTTCATAGGACAACAAAGGCCTTCTCATTGCTAAACCGATAGCCCAAACGGAATGCCTTTATAAGCCAGTTCATCCGCCGTCATATTCGACAATTGCTCGTTGAGCTGCGCGACACCTGCCTCGCCCTCCGGTTTTTGTCGAAGCGCGCTCACGCGGTCTAAGTAAATGCGGACGGTAAAAAGGATATCGCCAGAGCGAGGCATCTTGCGCAATGTCTGCCGCTCAACTCGCACATAGGGGTCGTGGGTTAGATTACGGTTTTCAAACTTTTCAGGCCGCATCATGGAAGCAGAAGGGTGATAAAGCGCATCATCTTCATGCAGGCTCCAGTTTTGTCGCCAAACGGGAAGTTCCACCTGCAACTTATCGAAAATACGATCAATCATCATGGCATTGCGCGTGTTCGGCCCAAAGGCTGGCACGGGCGCGTGGATTTGATCCATCGGTTTGCCAAACTTCTCAACCAAAGACCACGAAGACGGAAATGACAAAGACGCCGCCACCAAGCGCCATCCTTCTGGACCATGACGCATTAAAATCAAATCATCTTGGCAAATACGGGCAGCCGTTAAAAGCGGTGGTTGGTCATCTAATGAAACCTGACGCTTGCCAATACTCATAACATCACCCTGCTTTTGATAAAGCGACGGGTATTGAGCAATCAGACATTCGATAATCGACTGCAAAATTTCGTCTTGTGAAGTCTGCGTCCCCTCTTCTGCCTGAAAAACCAAATCAGGGTGCGCGTCATAAAGCCGATCTTTTTCTTCCAGATAGAATTCCAACTGGCCGTCCACATCCAACCATTCACTAAGGTTAAGTGGCAAAAGCCCGATTGCAAAAGGTTTGTGAAAGACCGTCATGAAACGCCTGAAATAAGAGGTTACAGCGGCAAACCTAGCAGCGACTTTCCAGCTCTCCAAGTCTTTCGCTTGACTCTTTTTAAACAGTTTGGAATCTATAAGAACAAAATAAGAACATTGAGAATCGATGACCCAGATACGCAGCGACCTTTTGCGTCGCCTAAAAACACAAATCGCAAGTCTTGAGAACCAACTGGCACCGGATAAAACCCTGCCAGATGCACAGCTTATGGAGAATTCTATCAAGCACGATCAATTTTGTTTCGGAATCGAATCGATTGATCAAACTTTCACCCACAAGGCCATGCCGCTTTTTTGCTTGAATGAGATTAGCACGTCAAACCGTGAGGCAGGTGCTGGTTCTGGGTTTTTGCTTGGTGTGTTGTCACAATTGTCCGCACAGCGCCAAGGGCCGCTTATCTGGATTGCGACCCATAAAGCTCTTATCGAAACTGGTTTTCTTTATGGACCGGGCCTTCATGGCTTTGGCCTGCCCCCTGATCGATTGCTGATTGTACAAACGGCAAGGGAAAAAGACGCGTTATGGGCTGCCGAAGAAGCGCTCAGTTTGGGGGGCGCTCTAAGCGTGGTCTTGAACCTGCAAAGCAGCACTAAAGGCCTTAGCCTTGCCGCAACCCGCCGTCTTCATTTGCGGGCAGAAACCAACCACACGCCTTGCTTTATACTGCTTGCAGGAAGCGACCCACCAGCCCCTTCCATTGCGCTCACCCGCTGGCAAATTGAGACGGCAAGTGCTGGCACCTTAAGCGGTTTTCAAGACGGCATTGGCCATCCCGCTTTCATCGCAAATCTCACCAGAAACAGGCAAGGCCAAACCGGCACTTTCACGCTTCAATGGAACACCCATCATGCAAAATTTGAAACAGCCAATAAGAGAACCATCGCCCGCACCGGCACCTCTCAAGAAAGCAGCAAGACGGTATCTGGCGCTGTGGCTTCCTTATCTCGCCACCGACCGACTGGCACGGCTTGAAAAGGGTAAACACTGGCGCAAAAAAGGCGACGACGATCAGCCCCTCATCTTAATTGCCTCGATTAAGTCAGCCCAACGCATTGTCGCCGTCAATCATGCCGCGGAAGCACTCTCTTTACGGGTAGGGCAAACGCTGGCTGATGCTCGCGCTCAATATCCAAATTTGGATGTGGCAGAAGACGACCCACGCGCAAACGCGGCCCTTTTAGAAACCATTGCCGATTGGGCCAATCGCTACACACCACTGGTCGCGCTCGATCGTGAAGCAAGCACCTTTGATAAATCCCCCCTTTCCTCCAGTCTTTTTAAATATGGTTTGCTCTTTGACATTACAGGCTGCGCCCATCTTTTCACGTCTCTATCTAATCCTACCCAAGACGCTGAAACCATCATGGTGGCGGACATCAAAGAGAAGCTCAACGCACAAGGCTTCATGGTGCAAACCGGGCTTGCAAGCACCGTTGGCACCGCATGGGCTGTTAGTCGGTTTTCAAATGGAAAAATCATAAAAGCAGGACAAGAAAAACCCACCCTCAACGCCATGCCCATCGCCGCCCTTCGCTTAGACCCAGCCATTGAAGAGACCATGATCCGCGTCGGTCTAAAACGAATTGAGCAAATCATCGACCTCCCCCGTGCCCCTCTCGCCAATCGGTTCGGGCTTCACCTCATCCGCAATATCAATCGGGCGTTGGGCGATGAAGAAGAAAGCATTTCGCCCCGCCTTCCTGTTCCTGCTCTCATGGTTGAACGGCGTTTTCATGAACCTATAAGCCATTCAACTGACATAGACACCATTCTGCGCAAACTGGCTGAAACTCTTGTCGTGACGTTGGAGACAAGAGGCGAAGGCGCGCGGGTCGTGGAGGCTCACTTGTTTCAAAGTGACGGCGGCATGACACAAGCACAAATTTCGACAGCAAAGAGCCTCACCAATGCAGATGCCATCGTCACTTTGTTTCGCGACCGATTAGACGAAAGCCTCGAGCGCTTTTCTGCCCGCCGCCAAACAGAAGCGGATGGTTTTGATGTGATCCGATTATCAATCCTTTTAAGCGAGCCACACAAAGCAGAACAAACAAGCTTTCACCAAGATGAAACCAACACATTAAATGCCGATCTTGCCCATTTGATTGACAAGCTTGGGGTTCGCCTTGGCGTTGAAAACATCATTCGCCTTTCATCGGGTGACAGCCACCAACCGGAAGAAGCTATCATTCGCCAACGCGCCGTTGATGGCGCACCCAACACCCAAGCGTGGCCTTCGCCCCACAAAGATCAGCCCATCACACGACCCATTCGCCTGTTTGACCAGCCAGAAGAAATTGAGACAATTGCCGCCGTCCCAGAAGGCCCACCACGCAGCTTTCGTTGGCGGCACCTGCTTTATACAGTGAGCCGCGTAGAAGGCCCTGAACGCATCAGCGCGCCTTGGTGGCGTGACAAAGGCATCAAGCCCCGCTTCACCCGTGATTACTACCGCATTGAAGATGAAGAAGGGCGCCGCTTCTGGCTCTATCGTGACGGTCTTTATGAAGAAGAACGCACCAACCCGAAATGGTATGTGCACGGGCTGTTTGCTTGATGGCCCCAGACTTACCCACAAACCTACCTTTTGCAGAGCTCGGCATCACTAGCAATTTCACCTTCTTAAAAGGTGCATCCCACCCCGAAGAAGTTGCAGCGCAATCAACTATGTTGGGCCTTGCTGGTTTTTCAATCTGCGACGAAAACACGCTGGCCGGATCAGTGCGCGGCCATATCGCTGCCAAAGAAGCGGGCATTGAATACCGTGTTGGGTGTCGTCTTGTTTTTGCCGATGGTACGCCCGACCTTTTAATCTGGCCAGAAGACCGCGCCGCCTATGCCCGCCTTTGTCGCCTGCTTTCAACTGGCAGACTTCGCGCACCACAATCAAATGATGAAACACGCAAGAATTGCCATCTCATTTTAACTGACTGTCTTGAGTGGGCAGAGGGCTCAATCATTGCAGTGGTGCCAGAGGGTCATTCTATTGAGGTACTGACTGAGACAATCAATGCTCTTTCTTGTCTTAGTGAACCCATCCGCCTGATTTTATCCATGCCCTATGGGGCATCAGATAAGAGGAGGCTTTTTGAGCTGATAAAGCTTGCCCGCCAAACCAAAGCCAGAATGATGGCGAGCAACCTACCGCTTTATCACACGAAAGAACGGCGACCATTGCAAGACACCATCACCGCCATTCGTGAACATGTACCGCTCACAAAAGCTGGTTGCCTTCTTTCTCAAAACGCTGAGCGCCATTTAAAAACCACATACGATATGCCCTTCCTTGCCCGTGAAGTGCCTGAAGCTTTTCATGAGACAATAAAGGTGATGGAGGCGATCAACTTCACCCTTGATGAGTTGAGCTATAACTACCCGCAGGAAAGTTCTGGCAAAAGTGCTACCCCACAAGAAGAGCTTGAACGCCTTGCTTATAAAGGAGCAGAGGCGCGTTATCCTGATGGCGTACCCGACAAAGTGGAACGTGGATTAAAACACGAGCTCTCGCTCATTCATCGCCTTCGCTACGCCCCCTATTTTCTCACCGTCTACGACATTGTTCGCTTCGCTCGCTCCCAGAAAATTCTTTGCCAAGGGCGTGGGTCTGCCGCCAACTCTGTCACCTGTTATTGCATCGGCATTACAGAGGTGAACCCTGATAAAATCGATGTGCTGTTTGAACGCTTCATCTCAGAAGAACGCAAAGAGCCACCAGATATCGATGTTGATTTTGAACATGAGCGGCGCGAAGAAGTTATCCAATATATCTACCAAAAATATGGTCGGCACCGCGCAGGGCTTGCCGCCACCGTCACCACCTATCGCGCCCGCTCCGCTATTAGGGAAGTTGGCAAAGCCTTTGGTCTTTCTGAAGATTGCGTCGGCAGTTTAAGTGCCACTATATGGGGGCAGTCCTCTTCCACCATCAGCAAAGAAGAAGCCGCCCGCATTGGCTATAATCCTAATGACCCGATGATTAAAAAAGTTATCGAAATCACGGAGGAACTCATCGGTTTTCCTCGCCACCTTTCCCAGCACGTGGGCGGGTTCGTCATTACAGATGATCGACTTGATGAAGTGATCCCCCTTCAAAACGCCACCATGCAAGATCGTACCATTGTAGAATGGGATAAAGACGATCTCAATCACCTCAACATTTTGAAAATTGACGTGCTGGCGCTTGGGATGCTTTCGTGCTTACGCAAAGCTTTCAGCCTGCTGCATCAGCATTACGGCCTCGCCTATACATTGGCGACCCAGCCCAGCGAAGATCCGCGCGTTTACAATATGATTTCGCGCGCAGACACTTTGGGCGTTTTTCAAATTGAAAGCCGCGCCCAAATGTCCATGCTGCCGCGCCTCAAGCCGCGAGAGTTTTATGACTTGGTAATTGAAGTCGCCATCGTTCGCCCCGGCCCAATACAGGGCGATATGGTGCATCCCTATCTAAGACGGCGGCAGGGGTTGGAGAAAGTTATCTATCCCTCAAAAGAGCTAGAAGATGTTTTGGCCAAAACCCTCGGCGTACCGCTTTTTCAAGAGCAGGCCATGAAAATTGCAATTGTTGGCGCGGGCTTTTCACCGGGTGAGGCTGATCGTCTACGCCGCGCCATGGCCACCTTTCGTCGTGTGGGCACCATTGGTTCCTTCCAACAAAAAATGGTCAATGGCATGGTGGCAAAAGGATATGAAGCCGCTTTTGCCGAACGCTGTTTCAAACAGATTGAAGGCTTCGGCGAATATGGCTTTCCAGAAAGCCACGCGGCCAGTTTCGCGCTACTGGTTTATGCCTCTTGCTGGTTTAAATGCTTCTATCCCGATGTGTTCGCGGCCGCTCTTTTAAACTCACAACCCATGGGCTTTTATGCACCTGCCCAAATTGTACGCGATGCCCGCGAACATGGTGTGGAGGTTCGTCCCGTCGATGTGAATTATTCAACCTTTGATAATCAACTAGAGGCCATGTCAAAGGACTGGCAGATTAGCCATCATCTACACACAAAAAATCAAGCCATGAAAGATGACATTCAAACCCGTTACGCCATGCGCCTTGGCTTTCGCCAAATTAAAGGTTTGAGCGCGGCGATTGCTGACCAGCTGGTTGCAGCGCGAGGGGATGGTTATCGCAGCCTTCGTGATTTATGGCTGAGAGGCGGGCTTAGCCGCGCCATTATTGAGCGGCTTGCGGATGCGGATGCGTTTCGTTCAATCGGGCTGGACCGTCGCCGTGCTTTGTGGGATGCCCGCCATTTAGATAGCAGCCCTAAGCGCAAAGATGGCACCCAACACCTGCCGCTGTTTGATCGTGCGGACATGCCCGCCTTACAAAACGAGCCAGAGATTGACCTGCCGAAAATGCCATTGAGTGAACATGTCATCAACGACTACCGCTATTTAAGCCTATCCTTAAAAGCTCATCCAGTTTCCTTTGTGCGCGAACAACTCAACGAAGCAAGAGCACGGCCAACCGCTGACCTTGAGGTGATGCATAACAATCAATTTGTAAGCGTGGCAGGCTTAGTGCTGGTACGCCAACGCCCTGGGTCGGCCAAAGGCGTAATCTTCGCCACCATTGAAGATGAGACAGGTATTGCCAATATTATTGTCTGGCCCAAAACCTTCAAGAAATATCGGCCCATCGTGATGGGTGCTCGCTTCATCAAAGTATCCGGCAAACTGCAAAAAGCAGATGGGGTGACCCACGTCATTGCCAATCACATAGAAGACTGGACAGACCATTTAGCCCTTCTATCTGAGGACATCTATCAAGTTGATATTCTAGACCGCGCGGATGAGGTCAAGCGACCCGTCGATGACATCGGCACAAAAATCACAAGCCGCACTATACGAGGCCGTCGCAGTGTTACCGCACCTGTCACCAAAAATGATATTGAGGCCTATATCAACGCGCGGGTAGAAGGGTTGGCCGCTACGAGCGAAGAAAGTATTGAAGCCACGAAGAGAGTGATGCCAAAAGGGCGTAATTTTCACTGATTCAAAAGCCCAATAAAAAAGGGCCATAAGGCCCTTTTAAAGTCGTGATTTTACGCGAACTAGATCGCGAGATATTCGTGACGAAGTTCTTCGTTATCGAGAACCTCTTTCGCCGTACCCTCAAACACGATGTGACCCGTATCAAGAATAAGCGCACGGTCAGCGAGTTTAAGCGCTGCCACAGCATTTTGCTCAACGATGATTGTTGTGATGCCAAGCTCACGCACACCTTGAAGGATGCGTTCGATCTCTTGAACAATCACAGGCGCCAAACCTTCGTAAGGCTCATCGAGAAGAAGAAGCTTCAAGTCCCGCGACAAAGCACGTGCAACGGCAAGCATCTGCTGTTCACCACCTGACATGGTGATTGCTTCTTGGCTACGACGTTCTGCAAGACGTGGGAAGTGCTCATAAACTTTTTCAATTTCCCAGCCAATGTTGCCATCAACCTGAGATAGAATAAGATTTTCTTCAACTGTCAAACCGCCAATGATACGACGATCTTCTGGCACCAATTGAATACCTGCTTGCGACGCTTGATAAGACTTCATCTCATGGACAGCTTGTCCGTTGAGATAAATTTCACCTTTACGAAGCGCTGGGTCATCAAGGCGCGAAATTGTGCGAAGCGTAGATGTTTTGCCTGCACCGTTACGGCCAAGAAGGGCTAGAATTTCGCCCTCTTTAACGTCAAAGGAAACGCCTTGCACAATGTAGCTCTCACCGTAGTAAGAGTGCACATCACGCACGGAGAAGTAAGGCATATCGCTTGCAGAAGCGACTTCTTCTTTTGTTGGTTCTGCGTTCATTAGTGCGCCCCTCCAAGATATGCTTCTTGCACTTTAGGATTGCCGCGCACTTCTTCAGGCGTGCCTTCAGCAATAATTTGACCCTGTGCTAGTACCGAAATTTTATCGGCTAGTGAGAAAACAACGTGCATATCATGCTCGATGATTACCTTCGTCATGCCGCGCGCTTTTAGCTTTTGCAAAAGATCAATTGTGCGGTTTGTATCGTGACGCGCCATACCAGCGGTTGGCTCATCAAGAAGTAGAAGGCGTGGTTGTTGGATCAAACCCATCGCAAGTTCCAAGCGACGCTTGTTACCGCGCGATAGACTTGCTGCTTCATTGTTGCGTTCTTCAAACAGGTTCACGTCTTCAAGGATGTGTTCTGCTTGTTCGCGCAATTCAACTTCCTTGTCGAGGTTCTTCCACGCACTGAAGTTAAACGCACCATCGCGTTTTGCCATTGCTGGAATAATCACATTTTCCAGAAGGTTTAGTTCTGGGAAAATTTCCGGCGTTTGAAAAACACGCGCAACACCAAGCTGGTTGATCTCATGTGGCTGGTGATTATCGAGAATTTCTCCATCAAAAATCACGTGGCCAACATCCGGCTTAATCCGACCCACACACACATTAAGCAGCGTGGACTTACCAGCACCATTCGGGCCGATAATCGCGTGAACTGTGCCTTCTTCGATTTGTAGATCAACATCCTTCAAAGCATGTAGACCACCAAAACGCTTACTAACATCAGCAACGTTCAATACAATATTATCAGTCGACATAATACTTACTCCGCCGGTTGGACTTCGCCGGCAGACGGCTCGTCATTTGTTTGTTTTTTGCGGAACAAGGCGCCAATACGACGGAACCCTTCCATAATACCACCAGGCAAGAAGATCACGATCAACATGAACATCAAACCAAGTGTCAATTCCCAACCGCCGCCGAAGAAGAGGCTAGAGATTTCCACCATAATGTGTTGCAGCGTTTCTGGTAAGAATGACCAAAATGCTTCCAATGTCGGCACGTTCACGGATGAGAATATCTGTTCAAGATATTTAATCACACCAGCACCGATCAATGGGCCAACCAATGTACCAACACCACCAAGAATGGTCATCAAGACAACCTCACCTGACGCTGTCCACTGCATCCGCTCGGCACCAGCCAGCGGGTCAGTGATGGCAAGCATTGTGCCTGCAAGACCAGCATACATTGCAGAGATAACAAAAGCTGCAAGTGTGTATGGGCGTGTGTTCAAGCCAGTGTAGCTCATACGGTTCTGGTTCGATTTAACCGCACGCAACATCAAGCCAAACGGCGAACGGAAGATGCGAACAGAGATGTAGAACATAATGATCAAGATCACCGCACAAATGTAGAAGCCTTCCCAGCCACTCACTTTCATGCCGAACAGATTGGTCACCGGTGCACCAAATTCTTGCACACCGAACAATTGGTCAATGTAACGCACATCCGCATCAAGCAAGCTTGTGGTTTCACCTTCTTTCAAGAGTGCCCGAATTTGCAGTCCTGTCTCACCATTCGTGATCGGTGTCAAAACCGAATAGGCGAGATTGAAAGACATTTGCGCAAAAGCGAGTGTCAAGATTGAGAAGTAAATACCCGAGCGACGCAACGAGACGTAACCGATGATCAGTCCGAAGATACCCGCGATGATAACACCGAGGATAATGGCCGGTACAATGTTCATTGTGAACAGTTTGAATGACCATACGGCTGCATAAGAACCTATACCGAGAAAGGCTGCATGACCAAAGGATAGGTAACCAGTCAATCCGAATAGAATATTGAAACCAATCGCGAAGACGCCAAAGATTGCAAATTTTTGAAGCAAATCTGGATAACCAGCGCCGAGAGGGGCCATCCACCAAGGCATTGCAAGGATCGCAATGGCAAAGATGATGATGAGAGAAAGATCGTTTGATTTTTTCATAACTAGTCCTCCATCACGCCCTTGCGACCAAACAGACCACGAGGTCGTGTCAAAATCACAATAACAGCGATGAGATAAATGATGATCTGGTCAATACCAGGCAGGATTGATTTGACTTCGTTCATCGAGGCGAAAGATTGCAAAATGCCGAGTAGGAAGCCAGCCGCAACCGCGCCGCCAAGAGAACCCATACCACCAACAACAACAACGACGAAGGAAAGAACAAGGAAGTCCATACCCATTCGGTAATCAGGCGGAAGGATCGGCGTATACATAACACCAGCAAGACCTGCCACCACAGCAGCGATGCCGAAGACAACGGTGAAACGACGGTCAATATCAATACCCAAGATACCAACGGTTTCACGATCGTTCATGCCGGCACGAACCACCATTCCGTAGGTTGTAAATTGGAGGAAGGAGAAGACCGCTAAAATAATCGTTCCCGCGAAGCCGAAATAGATCAGCCTCCAATAGGGATAGATCACACCTTCAAGGCCAAAGATCGCCCCAACATTCAAACTGCCATTCACAATAGCAGGAGCGTTTTGTGGGATCGGGTTAGCGCCATAATAGTGTTTAACGATTTCTTGCAAGCAAATCGCAAGACCAAATGTCACGAGGATCTGCTCAGCATGGGGGCGCTTATAAAACATGGAGATCAATCCACGTTCCATAATCACACCAACAAGGAGCATGAAGGGTATGGCAACAATAATGGAGAACGGAACGGAGTAGTCGATCAGGAATGTACCAAAATCGCCAAAATAAAGCTCAGCGTAGGAGGTTCTAATCTCAGCAGGCGTGCCCCATGGTGTGAGGCTCGTCTCATCGAGAACCACCTTTTCCCAAGACAAAAGCTTATTGAAAGTTACCGCGCAAAAGGCGCCAAGCATAAACAATACACCATGCGCGAAGTTCACCACGCCGAGTGTACCGAAAACGAGCGTCAGCCCTAGCGCAATCAACGCATAAGCCCCGCCCTTATCTAACCCGTTTAAGAGTTGGAGAAGGATCACATCCATCTTATCATATACCTTAGTTGTTAAATGCCGGAATTACATTTTCTGTGTGCCGGAAATGAACCGCCGCGTAGAAACGCGGCGGTCCAATTTGTTAAATGTCAACCAAACGTTGCTTATGCACCGTCGTTGTATGGACCAAGTTCGCCACCAAGAAGGTCTGCAGCGTACTCAACATTTGCACGTGGAGTAACTTCAACAACTTCAAGAAGGTCGAATTTAGATGCTGGGTTAGCTTTACCCTGCACAACAAGAACGTCTTTAAAGCACTGGTGATCTTCAGCACGGTATTCAGTCGCGCCATTACCCATACCATCGAACTTGAAGCCTTCAAGTTGAGCACCAACTGCTGATGGTTTGAATGAACCAGCGCGCTGACATGCATCAGCGTAAAGAACAGTCTGTGAGTAGCATGTGTGTGCAGCCTGTGATGGCGGGAAGCCATACTTAGCACCAAACGCTTTAACGAATGCTTGTGAGCCTTCGTCCTGCAATGACCAGTTCCAGTTTGTTGAACCGTAGATACCTTTGATGTTGTCACCAGCACCTTGAGCCATCAAGCGAGAGAACAACGGAACAACGATTTGGAAATCTTTGCCGTTAACTTGCTTGTCACGAAGACCAAACTGAACAGCTTGTGTCAGTGAGTTCACCATGTCTTTGCCGTAGTGGTTCAACACGAGAACGTCAGCACCAGAATTTAGAACTGGAGTGATGTACTGTGAGAAGTCACCCGCACCTAGTGGTGTGCGAACAGCTGCAGTTGTATTCCAACCTAGGCCTTCAGTGTACTTCTGGATTGAACCTTCTTGAGACCAACCCCAAGTGTAGTCAGCTGTAAGGTGGTAAGCATTACGCTCAGAACCGAAAGCATTTTTAAGCACTGGAGCAAGAGCAGCACCTGTCATTTCTGTATTGAAGAAGTGACGGAAACCGTTTGCACGTTTGTCTTTACCAGTTGTGTCATTTGAGTGTGTCAAACCAGCCATAAAGATAACGCCAGCTTCTTGGCAGAGACCTTGAACAGCAATCGCAACACCTGAAGAAGAACCGCCTGTGATCATCACAGCGCCTTCTTTTTCGATCATGCGCTTCGCAGAAGCACGTGCCGCATCAGATTTTGTTTGTGTGTCACCAGTAACGAAAGCAACTTTCTTACCGTTAACGCCACCTGTCAGCGCTTTTGAGCTGAATGTGTCGAGCATACCGCCGCCACCAGCGTTGATGTGTTCAACAGCTAGTTGGTAAGCGCGAAGTTCATCCGCACCTTCATCAGCATATGCACCAGTTTGTGGTACGTTAAAGCCAAGCGTTACAGTGTCGCCTTTTGGCTCGTTTGTATAGGCATTTGCCGTGTTTGAGAAAAACATTGGTGTTGCAAGTGCTGTACCAGCAGCTGCACCTGTCTTCAAAACCGAACGACGGCTTACAGTAGAGCGATTTTCACTCATAGGGTATCCTCCCGAATACGTGGCGTTCCTCATGAACCCCACTAACGACCCGTAAAGAGAATTCAAGAGCGCATAAACAGCATTCCCATTGCCGTAAATGCACGCAATTCTCCCACGATTGCCATACGGTAGAATCCAAAACAGCTCACGGACAATACGACTTTTTGTGAATGTGCACTGCACCATAAAAATTACGCAATTAAAACAACACGTTAAATATTAAAAGAAGTAATAAAGATTCTTTGCACTGGGCAACAATCGAATAGCTCATGAAAAATTCAACCAATTTGCTATGTTTTTAACCGTGATAGTCTGTCAAAACAGCCTCATTATTATTTTTGTAATTTTCCGTTCCTACACGAATGAATATTTGCAAAACCCATTAAAAATCAAAGGATTCCTATATGTACAACGCAACCTTCCTTTATTCATTTCTTGCAATCTTGGCAGGGGTCGCGGTTCCTATCTTAGCCTCAATTAATTCAGCCTATGGCCAAACAATTGGAAACGTACATTGGGCATCCCTCACTCTTTGTGTGGTGGCTTTCATCACTATTTTGATTGTTACGATCGCAAGTGGTGTCTCCATGCCAAGTCTTGCCACTTTTCAGCAAGCAAGTTGGTGGCACCTATTGGGCGGCGGCTTTTTCGCGGTTTATGTCGTGCTGATCACTTTTGTCGCGCCCAAAATTGGTCTTGGCAATGCAATTATTTTTGTGGTGGTTGCCCAGATGTTTACTGCCATCACCATTGACCATTTTGGCCTGTTGGGAGCGGCTGTCCAACAACTCGATTGGAAACGCACACTCGGCATCGCCTTTTTAATAGCAGGTGTCGCTCTCGCGCGTTCTGTCCCATCAAGTGCTGGCAATTAACCCGTAATGTCAGGTCGTTTTCTATCCCAATCAAAAATTGATTGTAACGCAGGCCGTTTTGACCCATATAGCCACCAGCCTATTCTTTGATATGTGGGAGAGATTGGTAGCATTCACATGCTCACCAACGCCGAAGGAGCAACGCCCCGGAAACTCTCAGGCAAAAGGACCGCATATCGCATCAGGCATCTGGAGAGAGGTGAGTGAAATTCACTCCCCCACCGAAGGCGAAAGCGATTTGGCTGTGAAGCATACAGCTTAATACGAAACGCTCAGGTCCCGAGACAGAGGGGTTCGCTGGTCAGCACATGTTGGCCATACGGATCAACTATGTGAGGAAGGACCTAAAATGCCTCAAAAAATGCAAAAAATTGCCGTTATTGGCGCCGGAATTACGGGTATCACCACGGCTTACTCTCTTCTAAATCGCGGTTTTGATGTCACCGTTTTTGACAAGAACCGATATGCTGCCATGGAAACAAGCTTTGCCAATGGTGGTCAGCTGTCTGCTTCCAATGCAGAAGTTTGGACCAAATGGTCAACCATTCTCAAAGGCATGAAATGGATCTTTGAACCGGGTGCCCCTTTGTTGGTGAACCCAAAGCCAAGCTTTCACAAATATTCATGGATGGCCGAATTTATGGCCGCTATTCCGCAGTATGAAAAAAACACCATCGAAACCGTTCGCCTTGCGATTGCAGCACGCGAACATCTAATAAGCCATGCAGAACGCGAAGGTTTTGACTTTAACTGCGAAGATCGCGGCATCTTGCACGTCTATACAGACAAGAAAGAATTCAAAGCAGCTGAGAAGGTCAATGCACTTTTAAACGCCGGCGGCCTTGAGCGCCATTCTGTTTCGCCGTCTGAAATTCGCGATATTGAACCGACGATCAAAACTGATCTTCACGCGGGAATGTATACGAAAAGCGATTTCACGGGCGACATCCACCTCTACACCCGTGGTCTCTCCAAAGCTTGTGAAAAACGCGGCGTAGTCTTCCACTACAATGCAGAAGTAACCAACACGAAACCACAAAATCACGGCTTATCGATTGATTGGAAAAACGACGAGGGCGAAAGCCAATCTGAAGCGTTTGATGGTGTGGTGGTTTGTGCAGGCGTGCAAAGCCGTTCCATCGCCACTATGCTGGGTGACCGCGTCAATATTTATCCGGTTAAAGGCTATTCAATCACCGTCAATCTCAATGACAAGAAAAGCCAAGACGCTGCCCCTTGGGTGAGCTTGCTTGATGATGAAGCAAAGCTGGTTTTAAGCCGTCTTGGGGATGACCGTCTCAGAATTGCAGGCACGGCAGAGTTTAACGGCTATAATTACGACATTCGCGATGACCGCATCAAACCCATCACCAAGTGGTGCGAACGTTTCTTCCCAGATGTCTCAACAGAATATGCCGTGCCTTGGGCGGGCCTTCGACCGATGATGCCAACCATGATGCCAAAGGTTGAGCCGGGCAAACATAAGGGCGTGTTTTATAATACAGGCCATGGCCATCTTGGTTGGACACTATCTGCTGCAACCTCAGAACTAATTGCCGAACAAGTTTTGACAACGGCACGGTCAAACAACCCAAACGTAAGCTAAGTGTTGTTTGGAAAATGTAACGAAGCACAAAGGCTCAGCTAAATTGCTGGGCCTTTATCTTTGGTATTTTATAAAGGGTGTGAGTGTCGCCACGCGGTCATATAGATGCCGGGCTGTTTGGTTGAAATCTTGCGTCATCCAATAAACTGAAGGCGTGCCATTTTCATCCGCTGCTTTATAAACCGCTTCAATCAACGCACGCCCAGCACCCGTTCCACGAACAGTTGGATCGGTATAGAGGTCTTGCAAATAACAAACATCTTCCAGCCGCCAATTATGCGCGTGATAGATGTAATGAACCAACCCAATCGCTTTGCCATCCTTTACGGCAAGCAATCCTTGTTGGGTTTTATGATCAGGGTCGATCAACCGTGAAAAAGTTGTTTGATACACCTCTTCAGGCACACTCGTTTCGTAATATTCAAGATAACCGCGCCATAAAGAGCGCCAATCTTTTTCATCACCTTGAATGACTGGCCGAATTTCTAAACTCATCACAAGCAACCTTCAGATAAGGGGCGATGCCTTTAGGTCTTACCAACGGGGTATAAAAAAGCACCTTGATCATCTGGTGTATCATCAAAAACGCCATCTGAGAATTGGAACGAGGAGCTGAAGCAACAAAAGAAAATACCACTAGGAACTTGAGCACCCTATCCCCACCGCAGCTCCCATTTAATGCGAAAATGAAGACTTTCAATTTAGACGCAAATACTTACACTGATGATCGTCGAGCGCATTTCGCCATGCCCCTTTGACGCCAATTAGACGATCAAGAGCAGTATTTAGAGAAAATCATGAAAAATAATTCCATTCGCGTCGGCGTCGATATTGGCGGCACCTTTACAGATGTTGCCTTGGAACACGAAGGTGGATTATCGACCTGCAAAGTACTGACTGAATACAGCCAGCCAGAACGTGCAATCCTCAACGGTATCAAAATTTCTGCCGAACAAGCAGATGTAAAGTTAGAAGATATTGATCAAGTCATTCACGGCACCACTTTGGTAACCAATGCTCTGATTCAACGGCGTGGGGCAAAGCTTGCTTTCATCACGACCGAGGGATTTCGGGACGTTATTGAAATGCGTTCAGAAAACCGTTTTGAGCAGTATGATTTGAACTTGCAATTGCCCAAGCCATTGGTGCCGAGAAAACATCGCTTCACAGTGAATGAGCGTGTGGGACCAAACGGCGAAGTACTGCTTGCGCTTGATCAGGCCGAAGTTGAAAGCTTGGTGCGAGAAATTGCTGACGGTGAATTCGAAGCCGTCGCAATTGGCTTTATGCATTCTTACGCCAATGGCGCACATGAACGCCAGATGGCTGATGCGCTTCGCGAACGCCTGCCTGATTTATCAATTTCGCTATCATCCGTCATTGCGCCACAAATGCGCGAATTGCCGCGCTTTAATACAGTAATTGCAAACGCCTATGTGCAGCCTCAAGTGGCTGATTATTTGGGTCGTTTGTTAGACCAATTAAAACAAGTGGGCATTACAGCGCCTGTCTTCATGCTGCACTCAGGCGGGGGTCTAATCTCAACAGATACCGCCATTCAGCAACCTGTTAGATTGTTAGAATCTGGGCCAGCAGGCGGGGCAATTTTTGCAGCCGATTATGCAAGAAGCCACGCCTTTGAAAAAGTACTCTCATTCGATATGGGCGGAACCACAGCAAAAATCTGCCTTATCGAAAATGGCGCACCCAAAACAGCGAACATCTTCGAAGTTGCTCGCTCATATCGCTTCAAAAAAGGCTCAGGAATGATGATCTCAACACCCGTTGTTGAGATGGTTGAGATTGGCGCGGGCGGTGGATCAATCGCCTCAATTGATACGATGGGCCGCATTCAAGTCGGACCGCATTCAGCAGGGTCAGAACCTGGGCCTGCTTGCTATCAACAAGGCGGTGACAAGCCAACGGTGACCGACGCAAACTTACTTCTTGGGCGCCTTGACCCTGATAACTTTGCAGGCGGCAAAATTCCATTGTCACCCGACGCCGCATTAAGCGCTGTATCAAATGCTTTGACAACAAGCAGCGACTTTCAAAGTGAAGATGCAGCATTCGGCGTCACAGAAATGGTGGACGAGAACATGGCAAATGCCGCCCGTGTTCACACGGTAGAAAATGGGCGAGACATTGAGCACTTCACCATGATCGCCTTTGGTGGCGGCGCTCCTCTTCATGCCAGCCGGTTGTGCGAAAAATTGAAAATTACAGCGCTTCTCATTCCACCAGGTGCGGGTGTTGGGTCAGCAATCGGGTTTTTGAAAGCGCCCTTTAGTTATGAGGCCAATCGCAGTCTTTTCCAGCGCCTTTCTGATTTCGATATCAGCGCCGTTAATACAACACTTGAAGCCATGCGCGAGGAAGCAATGGCCTTCGTGATACAAGGCGCATCCGATAAAGATACGACGACCAAAATCACTGCGTTTATGCGTTATTCGGGGCAAGGTTGGGAAATTTCCGTCATCTTGGAAGATCGACCACTGACGGGCGATGATATAGAAAGCCTTCACGCAAAGTTTGAAGCTGCATACACAGAACTGTTTGGACGCGCGATTGATGGTCCTGGTATTGAAATCACAAATTGGGCCCTCAATATCTCGACGCAATTACCCGATGCAAAGCTTGTCGAGAAGCATATGACAGGTACTGAGATTACAGACGCCAAACCTCGAAATTTCTATGACGCCGCTTTACGCAAAACAGTGAGTGCTAAGGAAATTCATCGAACAACAATGACGGCAGGGGCTATTATTGAAGGCCCAGCAGTGATCGTTGAAGATGAAACATCGACAATCATTACCTCGTCGTTCCGTGCGATTGGGCAAGGGGATGGCAGCTTACTGCTTCTATCAAAGGAGGCACAATCATGAAGCTAACTTCGATTGATCTACAAATCATGTGGAACCGTTTGATTGCGGTTGTTGAAGAACAAGCAACAACCCTCATTCGAACAGCCTTTTCAACGTCAGTTCGTGAAGCAGGCGATCTTTCAGCAGGCTTATTTGATCGACAGGGGCGAATGATTGCTCAAGCTGTCACAGGTACGCCAGGTCACGTTAATGCGATGGCAGAGAGTGTTACGCATTTTGCCCGCGAGATCGGATTGCAAAACATATTCGAAGGCGATGTTTTCATCACCAATGATCCTTGGATGGGAACGGGCCACCTGCACGATATAACAATGGTAACCCCTGTCTTTCGAAAAGGAAGCCATATCGGTTATTTTGCCTGCACGGCGCACGTGGTGGACGTTGGTGGGCGTGGGTTTGGGCCAGATGCTAATGAGGTTTACGAAGAAGGCCTGTTGATCCCAATTACAAAATTTGCAGAACGGGGAACCGTCTCCGAGCTCTTGGTGCAAATGGTGAAAGCCAATGTTCGCACACCAGACCAAACCGTGGGCGACATGTATTCCCTTGCCGCATGCAATGAAGCAGGCGAACGCCGTCTTCAGTCTATGTTGGATGAATTCGACGTTGACGATATAGATGCCCTTTCTGACTTCATAATCGAAGCAAGCCGCAAGGCAACACATGCAGCGATTGCAGCAGTACCTGATGGGTCTTTCGAGCATGACATGCTGGTAGATGGATATGATATTCCCGTCCATATGAAGGTAAAACTGGATATTGCTGGAGACCGCCTCAAGGCCGATTTTGATGGAACATCTGGAATGAGCAATTTTGGCGTCAATGTTCCAGTGGTCTATACACGCGCCTATGCTTGTTATGGGTTGAAATGCGCAATTGCGCCTGATGTCCCAAACAATACCGGCTCCCTAGAACCGTTTGAAATTACCGCACCAGAAGGCTGTATTTTGGCAGCAAAACGCCCTGCACCCGTAAGTGTCCGCCATGTGTTAGGGCATTTGGTGCCCGATGTTGTTCTAGGTGCATTACACAAAGCTTTACCCAATACGGTTCCGGCAGAAGGCTCGAGTGCTTTGTGGAACATTCAAATTTCCACCCGCCCAATCGACAAGCAAAGTGACTTGCCAACCCATGAAGTTCTTATGTTCAATTCAGGTGGCACAGGCGCGCGACCAACTGTTGACGGACTGTCTGCAACGGCTTTCCCATCAGGTGTTTCAACCATGAGCGTTGAAGCAACAGAACATGTCGGCGCGATCACTGTATGGCGTAAAGATTTCAGAAAAGGATCCGGCGGCGCAGGTGCATTACGCGGTGGCTTGGGTCAAATCATCGAGATTGAACCGCGCGAAGGATATGATTTTTACTTCAATGCCATGTTTGACCGAGTAGATAATCCAGCACGTGGGCGCAATGGTGGTGCAAAGGGTGCTGCTGGCCGTGTGGAACTTGCTGATGGAACCACTTTGAAAAGCAAAGGCCGACAATTGGTCAAAAATGGTCAACGGCTCAAACTGAGCCTTCCTGGTGGCGGAGGCTATGGCAATCCAAATAACAGAGAACCTGAGCAAATTCTGGATGATGTAGCAGACGATATGATCAGTTTGGAACAAGCAAAAAATGATTACGGATACAACAAGTAGCCGGGACTAATAACATCATAAGCATTGCAACCCATCGCTGTTGGTGCAACACGGTTGATCCAACAGGCGTCATGGCCGGCACCTCAAACAATATCTTTGTGGGAATAGCCAAGATTTTGAGCGGCATTGCGTAAGGCGCCCACACATCCTGCATCGAAGGTAGCTAGATCAAATCCACCAACGCTTTTAAGGGATATATCCAAGCCCATTTCATCGCATATCTGTTTTGCATCTTCTTGCAGCTTGGCTTCCATCGCCCTTAGCACGGCTTCATCAGGACAACGAAAATCGACAGTGAAAACGGCCTGACCCAGAATGACATTGCGCGTGGGTGACAATACCAAAGTCTTTTTGCTCTGCTTCTAAAATTGGATCTTGCTCAATGTGCAATTCAAAGAAGGCCTGCATCTTGCGTGCGCCAACTTCTTCATCCCCGCACCAACCAACAAAGCATTAGGCAAACAATCGCGCATCATCTCCAATAGCCCGAGGTAACTTTGCTCTCTAATCGATAAAGACTTCGTTCCGTCTCGAGCGGCATTGGCACGCTTTGCACCTGATTTTTCATGCTTGTTATCGATTGCCTGATTGAGGCTTTGCGTTGTGTCTTTGGCATCGGCAACAAGCTTATCGGTCGCAAGAATGTTGCTAGCTCAGCGGGCTTATTGCAACCCAGTTGAATTACCATCAAATATCTCAAGGCATTGCTTCTGCGATAAGCTTGATTGTTCAGTGATCCAAGCCTCGAAGCTTCGAATTTTTTGTAAATCTTTGTGTGAAGATGGATAGACAATGTACCAGCCGCAACCAGATTTGAGGTCAACGCTATAAGGCGCTATCAGCCGTTTTGATGCGATATCGTCCATCATGTATGTGCGATTGGCAATTGCGAAACCCAGACCTGCGCAAGCTGCTTCATATGATAGTAAGCAACTACTAAAATAAGTACTCTGCGCAGTCTTCAAAACATCATGAGCACGCGTATGCTCAAGCCAATATTGCCAATTCATTGTGCAAGTGTCGGAATGCAATAGGGTGAAATTGGCAAGCTGATCAGGTTGAAATTCATCAATGTTCTTGACGTGATTTTTTTCCAATAAACTTGGGGCACATACGGGAGTTAATTCTTCGGAGAAGAGCAGTTTACTCTCATAGCCTGGGAAGTGACCATTCCCGTATAAGATGGCCAGATCAAAATCTTCCTTCGCAAAATTTGGCGGATTATAGGAATTTGCTAGGTTCAAACGGATATCAGGCTCGCGTTCTTCAAAACTACTCAATCGACGTAAGAGCCACCGCACAGTAAAAGTTGGCAACGCGCAGATTTTTAGCACAGATTTTCGATTCATCGACTTTGCTTCTAGCCCAGCGTGTAAAATAGTATCAAGCGCGTCGCGCACATGGGCAACGAAAGCGTCTCCCTCTGTTGTCAGAATGACTGAGTTATTTCTTCTATTGAAGATTTTAAATCGAAGCTGATCTTCTAAGTTTTTAACCCGCTGGGAAATGGCCGAAGGCGTTAGCATTTGCTCTTCTGCAGCGCGCACAAAACTACCGGTTCGAGCAGCACTTTCAACAATTCGAAGTGAATTTAAGTTAACGTCTCTCAAATTTCGCATCTGCTTAAATTTTCCTTACGCAAGCACTAGGATTTCTAATTTTACTTAAAGTGAGAGCTTTGCCAATTATAAATTTAACAAATCCAGTAAACTTAACAAATATGATCAAAATTCGCGCTTAGGAGGCAGTAATGCTAGCAAATAATCCATTGAAAGTACGTCAATCGATTACACGTGAGGCAATTATTGGCCACGATACATCGTGGAAAATATCAGACCTGGGCGCTGTGCAGTTCCAACACAATTATGATCAAGACCTTTTAAACGAGATCAAAAAGAAAGCTCTAGAGCTGAAAGACGAGCGGGCAGATCAAAAACATCTCGATCTCACCTTTATTACAGGTGCCGATCGCTACATCCCCGAGATCAATGAGCTCATTCACGATAAACGTCGATTAGAAAGATTAAGCGACTTTGCTGGGACACGGCTTGAGCCATACCCGCTATCAGTTGTTGGTTCGACCGTTACCTACATGGGACCTCAAGACGCAGACGGAACTGTTGATTGGCATTGTGATGGAGTGCCTGCAACTGAGCTCATTCCGCTTGATATTAGTGATCCAATAATCGGTGGTGAACTTGAAATTTATATGGGTAATTGTGAAGTTGGAAAATCACAAACTGATGCTGGTATATTGCCAGACCAGAAAGACATCCTCACAATTCCACACAAAATGGGTTACAGCACCTTAGGCCATTTCCTCGGTGTTCTGCATCGCACTGCACCCATTCAATTCGGACATCGCCTAACCCTTGTTTTAAATCTACGCTCTGTTGAGAAGCCATTTGTTGATGACAACCGCATGTTCTATTTGGCGGCTGATAGTGAGCAAAACGATAAATGGGTAAAAGAAATTGCTGATGATGTACGAAACCATCAATTGCCAGCTTATCGTCGCAGTGAAGCAATGCGGACTGGGCAATTAGAAACAGTTTTGGATTCTAATCCACCCGCAAAATCTGCATAAAATTTATGGTCTATTTGTTCGCAATTGGCGCTGTGGCACTTTGGTCGACTAACGCTTTAGTCGCCAGTTTAGTCCTCACAGCACTACCTGTTGAACAAATACAATTCTTACAATTCTTCGGTGCTTTTATTGTTTTTGCGGCAATTAGATATAGCGGCAAATCAAAAAGACGAGCTCAGAAAATTTCAAGAGCTTCGTGGGTGCTTGGCATCACTGGCCTTACCGGTACGATGATATTCCAATATATCGCTTTCTCCATTGGTCCCATCACCGAGGTCAACGTAATCGCTTATGCATGGCCACTTATAACCGCGCTTTTGATTGTAAAAACGGGTGCCACATCATATCCGCGATTATTGATTTTCCTTTCTTTCATTGGGTTTTTGGGTGCAGCCATGGTGATTGGAGGCAATATGCTTTTCAATTTGTCCGTTGAACTGAATGTTTATGGATTTTTATTCGCGAGCTTATCTGCACTATGCATGGCTTTTTACAGTTTCGGGATTGGCAGAGTTAAAGCTGATGCAAATAGTGTGCTTTTCACAGGCGCTTTCGTAGGCGTCATTATCACGGCAATTTGGAGTTTTTTCGGGGACCTTAATTGGACTTTACCCTGGGCAATAACCGCAGGTTTATACCTAGGCGTTGGGCCAATGGGGATCGGCTACCTTCTGTGGTCGTTTGCCATGCAACGAGACACAAGTGGCAACGCAGCGTTATTGGGTTTTTTAACGCCGATTACGTCAACTTTATTACTCGTATTCAACGGCAATGGAATGGATGTGACCAGTATATTCGGCGCGTTTTTAGTCATTTTAAGCTGTCTTGTCATCGGTTTACGGTCACAACAGCAAGCCCAGTTGTAAATAAATGAGCATCAGTCAAACTTTAACGCCCATGCAAATGGCAAATAAACTACGATGTCTATACCAATCTAAAGCTTTAAATCAGGCTGCCGTCGAAGCTCATGGGGCCGTGGAGAACAATGATATTCAGGATTGCCTTTATTGGCGCCAAGTCATTAAAATCCTAGAATATAAGGCATTGTAGGTATTTTTTAAAAAGCCGTGCATTAGATTTTCTAATCGCCCATCATTGACGTAGAATTTTTAACTCGAATATTTACAATAAATCAGCAAAATAAATCCACCAAAATCAAGATTTCAAAATGAATTGGTGTGCTTTTTATTTCCATGTTGGTTACTTACAATTTCACAAGTAATCAACTTCATCCATATCATATTGATGGATGTGGAAGAACGGGGTCCACCGTTGTAATATGTTGGACCAATACTTATGAATAATGACGCAAGCAAAACTAACACTGAGCAAAATAGAGCGCAAATTACAGCTCAACTATCAGCAGAGATCATCTGCGCTTATGTGTCAAACAACACCTTACCAGCATCAGAGTTGCCTGTTTTATTGACGAATATCAACACCGCGATGACAAATTTGGTGACGCAGGTGGGTGCTGAAAATGAAGTAGAAACAGAGCAAACACGAACACCTGCTGTTCCGATCAAAAAGTCTATCAAACCCGATATGCTTACATGCCTTGAGTGTGGTCTCGAATTTAAATCTCTGAAAAAACACTTACGTGCAAGTCATGACCTGTCACCCGAAGAGTATCGAAAAAGGTGGGGGTTGCCGTCTGATTATCCGATGGTGGCATCAGCCTACGCCGAACGACGTTCGGAGCTAGCAAAAAGAATAGGTCTAGGGCGTAAATCATAAAATTTACATTCCTATGTCGGCTTAAAATAAACCGATGCACCAATGGCAAGCGAATTCCTAGTTGCAATAACTAGAAATCATCCGAAATGAATTTGAAAAAGTCCCAAGGCAATGCGCTCAGTGGTGATACACGCTTGGAAATGCATCACGGACTCAGAAAATCTGAGCGCCTAATCATTGGCCCAGATTATTGCAATTTTATTGGAAAGCGTAACATCTGAAATAACTTAAATAGATCAGATGTTTAGTATGGAGCGGGCGATGAGATTCGAACTCACGACCTAAACCTTGGCAAGGTTTCGCTCTACCCCTGAGCTACGCCCGCGTCCATGTAGAAGCCGGCTGGGTATAACGCGACTTCTGAGACGCTTATATGACGAAAGAAGTTTGTAATTGCAACAGGTTTTTTCAAAATCTTGCTCCTGATTTTTTTTCGTCCTAAAAAGCGCTGGAGATATTTTAAAATTTGATCAGAAAAGAGCAGAGCCAGTGATTACCACACGCGACGCAATATTAGCCAAGTTAGACGAGCTTGGGATTGTCACCACGACCTATGATCACGAAGCTGTCTTCACCGTTGAAGAAAGTGAGAAGCTGCATGATCAAATCCCAGGTGGTCATACGAAGAACCTTTTTGTGAAAGACAAAAAGGGTAAATTGTTTCTGCTGGTTGTGGGCGCCCATGCTACCATCGACATGAAAACGCTTCATAAAAAACTAGAGTGCGCACGCCTCAGCTTTGGCAAACCAGACCTATTGCAGGAGAAACTCGGTATTACTCCAGGTTCGGTCAATGCTTTTTGCATCATCAATGATGAGAACGATGAAGTTTCGATCCTTTTTGATAAAACCTTAATGACCTACGACCAAATTGCTTGCCATCCCATGACAAACACGGCCACAACGGTTATTGGACGGGAGGATTTAGAGAGATTTGTAAAATCAACCAATCACGAAGTGACCATCATGGCGCTTGCAGAACCGGCTGGAGAATAAGATGAGCGATATGATGTCTACTGGAACAAGCTATTCAACTGGCGGCTCAAGTGGCAAAGCCAGCCAAGGTGAATTGATCAAGGACACCACCACGCAAGCTTTCCCAATCGATGTGATTGAGGAATCAAACAAACAACCAGTGCTTATCGACTTTTGGGCGCCTTGGTGCGGGCCTTGCAAACAATTGACCCCTGTTATCGAAAAAGCCGTCAATGATGCTGGTGGTGCTGTAAAACTTGTCAAAATGAATATTGATGAGCACCCAGAGATTTCCGGCCAGATGGGCGTTAAATCCATTCCTGCGGTTGTGGCTTTCAGCAATGGTAGACCCGTTGACGGATTTATGGGCATGCAAGGTGAAAAAGAAATCAAAGAATTCATCGCTCGGATTGCCGGCCCCGTTGCTCCAAACAATGAAGAAATGCTTGTTGAAGAAGCAGAGAAATTATTGGAAGCAGAAGATTTCCAAGGAGCAGCCGGATATTTCAGCGCAGCCCTACAAGCAGATCAAACCAACTTGGTAGCCATCGCTGGCCTCGCAAAATGTGCCATCGGTCTTGGCGACGCGGCGCAGGCTGCTGACATCTTAAAAATGACGCCAGAAGACAAATTAGAAGACCCAATCATCAAAGGTGTCGCTGCACAACTCGCGCTTTTGGAAAAAGCTGCTGATATGGGTGATCTTGAACCGCTTATGGCAAGAATTGAAGCCGATGAGAACGACCATCAAGCCCGCTTTGATTTAGCAATTGCACTTAATGCGGTTGGAAAAAGACAAGATGCAGCCAGTTCACTATTGGAAATAATTGCGCGCGACCGTGAATGGAATGACGATGGAGCTCGCAAAGAGCTTTTGACGTTTTTTGAAGCATGGGGGCCAACTGATGATGCCACCAAGTTTGCACGCAGAAAATTATCGTCTATCTTATTTTCTTAACCGCTCTCATTTTGAGACCTAAGAATCAGATTTTGGGGAGTTGAGTATTGGAATCTAATAATACCAAATACGAGACGGTTGATGATCTTCCAAAGTCATTACCTGTTTTCCCACTGACAGCCGCTCTTCTGCTACCCGGTGGCAACTTACCGCTCAATATTTTCGAACCCCGCTATCTCGCGATGATTGACGCAGCACTGGCGGGCGATCGGATGATTGGTATGGTTCAACCTGCAATCACTGGACAGTCATCAACTGAAAATGGCCTTTGCCAAATTGGATGTGCGGGGCGTCTTGTGTCGTTTAGCGAAACATCTGATGGTCGTTATGTAATTGGCCTGGTGGGTATTTCACGATTTTCAATTCATTCCGAACTGGAAACGACAACACCCTTCAGACAAGCAGTAACTGACTGGTCTGCCTTCGAAAATGATTTGAAACCTGATCTCAGCAATAGCCAGATTGATCGAGAATTATTGCTTGAAACATTCCGCGCTTATCTGGATCAAAACGATATGGAAGTTGATTGGGAAGGCATCGAAGAGGCGGATACTGGTGTATTGGTCAATGCACTTTCTATGATGAGCCCTTACGGGGCTGCAGAAAAACAAGCCTTTCTGGAAGCAAAAGATTTAAAACAACGGGCAGATACCCTGGTTGCGATCACAGAAATATTTCTTGCAAAACAAGCTTCAGATAGCGGCGTGACACTTCAGTAGTGCTTTGCTCGCAATAAAGGTCGACAATGCCAGACGATAATCCAGAACAAAATTCTCAACATGCCGCAGCAAGTTTAGACCGCAAACTGTTGGAGGTCCTCGTTTGTCCTCTAACGAAAGGCGTTCTGTCTTACGATAGTGCCGCGCAGGAATTAATCAGCAAAACGGCGAAACTTGCTTACCCTATTCGCGGCGGAATACCGATAATGCTGCCTGAAGAAGCGCGTGAATTAGATCTTTAAAACGCAGAATTTCACCCAAAAGTCTCGAACTCACTCAATTTCACATAATTGTGTATGGGAGTTTATTGCTGCAAGAAATAAACAGTATGGGAGTTATGATTTGCGTTTTGGATGGTCCCATTGCCTAGAAAGTCTAATAAGCGGGAAAAACTACTAGATGCGGCGGCGGAAGCCTTCTGGGTCAATGGCTATGGTTCAACGAGCCTTGCAGATATTGCAACGAGTTCAGACGTGCCTTTGGGTAACATCTATTATTACTTCAAAACCAAAGCAGCCATCGCTGAAGGTGTTAGCGAAATCTTTGTTGCTGAAACACGGCAATCACTAGAAGAAATCAATCAAAAACATAAAAGCCCAGTTGATCGGCTTATCGCTTTTATTGATCTTTTGCGTGAAAGCGCTGAAAGCCGCGCTAAACTTGGATGCCCGCTGGCTAGCGGAATTCGTGATTTCTCTGATTGTGTGCCAACAGCTCTTTCGCGAACCAATGAAGTTTTTGATACGTTGGTCGGTTGGTTGAGCCAAGTCCTTGAAGACGCACAAGACAAAAAAGCCAAACAACACGCCCGCGCAATTATTACCCGTTGGCAGGGATCGATTGTTCTGTCCCATGGATCAGGCAGCGAGCAATTTTTGACGGAAGCGCTCGATGATTTAGAACAAGACATCATCGCTTGGACAGAACAACGAGCTAACGCTTAAACGACCCGTTGTCTCGATTGCTAAAGTGGCTCTCCTACCAATAAACGTGGTTGATTGTTAGCAACGGTTCCAGCTGCTTGACCAATGAAGAACTGCTTTAATTGCGGAATACGATCCACCACGCCCAGCCCGACACTACGCGCTAATCTCAATGCATCACTGCGGTTAGAAAACAGCCGGTTTAAGACGTCCGTGGTAAAGCCCATCAACCACGTATCAAAGCGTCGCCATTGCTGGTAGCGCTCCAAGACATCCAGTGTTCCAAAATCTTGGCCCAAGCGATCTGCTTCAACAATCACTTCACTTAAGGCTGCAACATCGCGAAACCCAAGATTAAGCCCCTGCCCTGCAATGGGATGAATACCGTGGGCAGCATCTCCTACCAAAGCAAAGCGGTTTGAAACAAACTCTTTGGCAAGAGTGAGGCTGATTGGATAGGCCCGCTTTGAACCGACAACTTCAAGTTCGCCTAATTGATGGCCAAACCGACGCTCCAACTCTAGGTCAAAGACAAAATCATCACCTTGGACCAGTTTTTCCGCATCGCGGGTCTTCTCAGTCCAAACCAGTGACGAGCGGTTGTCTGTTAAAGGCAAAATTGCGAATGGACCTGACGGCAAGAAGTGCTCCACCGCGCGCCCATCATGTGCTTTTTCATGAGCAACGGTGGTGACAATGCCAGACTGACCGTAATCCCAATGAATGGTTTTGATGCCTGCAATTGAACGCAAACCAGATTTCACGCCGTCAGCTGCAACAAGTAGGCCAGCCTCAACTTCGCTGCCTGACTTTAAAGATATAGCCATGGATGCGGGCTGCTCTTCAAAATCAATCACACTTTCACTGTAACGAATATCAACACCTAAAGCCTGCGCCCGCTCTTCTATAGCGGCAACCATCGCCCCATTGGGCACCATATGCGCAAACGGCTGGCCGTCTTCGACCTTTTGATCAAATGTTAAATAGACCGGACGAACCGCATCACCCGTTTTTGAATCAGTGACAATCATGTCGTTGATCGGTTGGGCTTGCTCTTTCAATTTGTCCCAGACCCCGAGCTGATCGAGCATTTTTTGCGCGGCAAGTGCAATCGCCGATGCCCGTAAATCGCGAACCTTGCGCTCACTTAAAGGCGGGGCCGGATCAACAAGTAAGATGGAAAGATGGGGTGCTGCCAGTTTAATCGACAAAGCCGTCGACATACCGACATATCCGCCGCCTGCAATGAGGATATCGAATTTTTCCATCGCTTAAGTTCCAAATTGAATGATTTCCTGACCCTTTATATAGGTCTGTTATTCTCCTGCCAATCATCACATTTTATCGTGACGTGATTTTGAAATTTATTACGGTCTGTCTTGACGCAAACGTAAGAATACGGTTTGGCTAGGTTAGTTCAGGGCTTGAGCCATAAGAAGCAGGAGCAGATGCATGTCATACGGCGTTGAAGATCTTCTTGAAATTTTGAACTTGGAACAGCTTGAACACAATCTATTCCGAGGAAAGAGCCCGAATGTGGGTTGGCAACGCGTTTTCGGCGGGCAAGTCATTGGGCAAGCTTTGGTTGCGGCCTCTCGCACCGTGGAAGATAGAAACGCTCATTCGCTGCATTGCTATTTTATGCGGCCAGGCGATCCCAATATCCCGATTATCTATGACGTTGATAAAATTCGCGACGGCAAAAGTTTCACGACACGCCGTGTGGTGGCCATTCAACACGGCAAACCGATTTTCTCACTATCAGCCTCGTTTCAAATAGAAGAAGAAGGCTTCGATCACCAAATAGACATGCCAGATGTGCCTCAGCCTGAAGAGCTGTTAAGTGAAAAAGAGATGATCGAAACCTATATGGATCTCGCGCCCCAAAATGTAAAAGATTACTGGAGCAGGCCAAGGCCAATCGAAGTTCGGTTTACATCCTTGAAGCATTATATATCCAAAGAAAAACTAGAACCGAAACAGCATGTCTGGATTAAAGCAACCGCCCCTGTTCCAGAAGATCACCTGCGCTCATCATCTGTATTGGCTTATCTGTCAGATATGACACTGCTTGATACATCGTTATTCGCGCACGGGACCAGCATCTTCAATCGCAATCTACAAGTCGCAAGTCTTGACCACGCCATGTGGTTCCATCGCAAAGCTGATTTTTCCGATTGGATTTTGTACACCCAAGATAGCCCAAGTGCCACAGGTGGCAGAGGCTTCACACGCGGTTCCCTTTATACCCGTAATGGCACCTTAATAGCATCGGTCGCCCAAGAAGGGCTTATCCGCCAACGATAGAATAATTGTCGGGCTATAAGATCGTAACATCAATTTTTAGCCAAGATGATTATTTTTTAATCACAGCAAATATAGCTGCCTATTTTCTATACAGAAACTATCCTAAATTTCTTGAATATGTCAGAATGTTTAAATTTATTTAATATTTTCAAACACTTAAAAATTTTCTGAAAACTGGCACAATCCTTGTAATGCATATCCTAGCTCGGGATGAACCTGAGTATGTATCTACTCTCAAGCAAGGGGGTCGCAAAGGAAGTCTTATCTTCCGCGTTTGCGATTAAAGCAGGATAGGCAAATGAAAATTATCATGGCCATTGTCAAACCGTTTAAGCTGGATAGCGTGCGCGAAGCGCTCACTGATATCGGCGTTCAAGGGCTGACAGTAAGTGAAGTTAAAGGTTACGGCCGCCAAAAAGGGCACACTGAAATTTATCGGGGCACCGAATACGCTGTAAGTTTCCTACCAAAAATCAAGGTTGAAATTGCAGTAAACGACGAGCTTGCAGACCAAGTTGTCGAAACAATCTCAGCCGCTGCTCAAACTGGTCAAATCGGCGACGGAAAAATCTTCGTCTACGACCTAGAAGCAGCCGTTCGCATTCGTACCGGTGAAACCGGCGGCGACGCTCTTTAATCCAAACAAGTATCTCGTAAATCACGGTTAAACACCAAGGTAATTACAATGACATTTAAATCTCTCAGCGCAAGGTCTCTACCAATCGCGCTTGTTTTGTCGGCTTTATCAAGCCCAGTGCTTGCACAAGACGCAGCACCTGCAGTGACACCTGAAGTCGCTTATATCTTCAACACACTTCTCTTCTTGATTGGTGGCTTTCTTGTCATGTTTATGGCGGCAGGCTTTGCCATGCTTGAAGCGGGCCTCGTTCGTTCAAAGAACGTTTCCATGCAGTGTCTGAAAAACATTGGCCTTTATTCGATCGCTGGCATTATGTTCTGGCTGATCGGTTATGAGCTCCTCTATACAGACGTTGCAAAAACAGGCGGCTTCCTCGGTATTCCATCCTTCACCGGTTACAGCATTGATGCTGTTGGTGGTAATGATCTTGGAACCGGCTATTCAAAAGCATCTGATTGGTTCTTCCAAATGGTGTTTGTTGCAGCCACAGCCTCTATCGTTTCTGGTGCAGTTGCAGAACGCGTTAAAATTTGGCCGTTCCTAATCTTTACAGCAGTCCTTACAGGTATCCTCTACCCAATCACCGGCTCATGGCAGTGGGGCGGCGGCTGGTTGTCTGAAATGGGCTTCTCAGATTTTGCTGGTTCAACAATCGTTCACTCAGTCGGTGGCTGGGCAGCTCTTGCTGGTGTTCTCGTCATCGGGCCACGCCTTGGCAAATACGGCAAAGATGGTTCTGTTGGTGTAATGCCAGGTTCAAACATCCCACTTGCTACATTGGGTACATTCATCCTTTGGCTCGGCTGGTTCGGCTTTAACGGTGCATCACAATTGGCAATGGGTTCACTTGGCGATGTTTCTGATGTGTCACGCATCTTCGTCAACACAAACCTTGCTGCTGCTGGTGGTGTTGTCGCTGCGATGATCCTCACACAAGTTATGTTTGGTAAGATGGATGTCACAATGGCTCTTAACGGTGCACTTGCTGGTCTCGTATCAATTACAGCTGAACCACTCGCACCATCGCCAATTCTTGCGATTATCATTGGTGCCGTTGGCGGTGCAATTGTCGTATTTGCTGTACCATTCCTCGACAAACTCAAACTCGACGATGTTGTCGGCGCGATCCCAGTTCACCTACTTGCTGGTATCTGGGGCACTTTGATCGTTCCATTGTCAAACTCAGACGCAAGCTACGGTACACAAATCATTGGTATCGTTGCATATGGCGTGTTCACCTTTGTTGCTTCCTACATTATTTGGATGATTTTGAAAGTTGCGATCGGCGTTCGCGCTTCTGACGAAGATCAAATGATGGGTCTTGATAAAGCAGAAGTTGGTGTTGAAGCTTATCCAGAGTTCAACTCAGCTACATAAGTCCCTGCGCAGTAAATTGGGCACAAGTTCCTAATTTACTGCTCAACCTGAGTAACTTAAACCCGGTTTACGAACCGGGTTTTTTTTGTCTTGAATTCTGCGTGGTTAATGCGGGCTTAACCTGCTCGTTATAAACTGATTCTCTATAAGACGCGTTTAGTAGAGACATGAGCATGACAGACACGGCGGATTTTCACGGGATTGATGACGAAGATCGTGGTGAGGGACCTTTCTTAAACCGGACAAAAAATCGGTTAGTTGGACTTGGTATTATCGTAGCAAGCCTTGCTGCTTGCTTGGCGCTTGCAACATGGAATGTTGAAGATCCAAGTCTTACCAATGCGACAGACCGTGCCGTTTCAAACTGGCTTGGTTTCCCCGGAGCTGCGATTTCAGATCTCTTGGTGCAATTCTTCGGCTTCACCGCATCCATTCTTGTTCTGTTACCCGCAATTTGGGGATGGAAGATTTTCCGTTTTAAAACTGACTATGTAGGCGCTGCTCAAATCCTAGGGTTCCTCGGCATCGTCATTCTTTCTTGCGCCATCGCCGCTTGTATGCCGGTCCCATCGAGTTGGCCTCTTCCAACCGGTCTAGGCGGCCTTATAGGAAATGGCATCATCGCTTTTCCTATCTTTATATTGGGTGATAGCTTCGGCGGTGTTTTTGCGTTCTTGGTCGCACTCCTACTTGCAGCACCATTGCCATTTTTGGCGAAATTCGTTTTTGCGAATAATACAGCAGATATTGAAGATGAGATGTCTGCATCTGCGACCCGTCGTCCCCTTATTGGTGGAGAGGCAAAGCAAGACTCAGAAGAAGAAGCCCGCGAAGGTTGGTTATTGCCAACAGCGTTAGGCGCGGCGGCTCATTTGGGATATTCAACCAAAGCCAAGCTTAAAAACCTCACCTCTTCAAAGCGCGTCCAAATTTTGCGCGAACCAGTTCCACAGCATGATTTGACGATGGAAGGTGCTGTCGGTCGAAAAACAGGCTTTGCAAGTGCAGTGCAAACGCTGATCAACTTTAAAAAGAAGTTGATTGACGAGCCCACAGAAAATGATGGACTAGGGGAATATTTACAGCCAGAACCAGACCCTAGCATGTTGGAACAACACCCAGAACCCGTTGTTTCATTGCAGCCAGAACCTGCGCCTCAATTGGCGCCTCAGCAGGTACCGCAGCCACCCGCACAACCGACGCCTGAGTTTGTTGAAGCAGAGCAATATCCAACGGATATAACCGCGCCTCGCGCAACTGTTGAACGCCAACCAACACCAACAGTAGCGCCAGCTGCACCAACTAGTCTAAGGGTCGCACAACCAACACCTCCGGCAAAACCAAGCCGTCGTGCGATGACCGAAGCACAGCAGCCATTGCCGACATTCAAAGATCCGTCAGAATTTGAATTGCCGCCACTTCATCTCCTATCAGAAGCACCTGCTAACCGCGGCGAACACGCACTTTCAAATGATGCCTTGGCTGAAAATGCACAATTGCTCGAAGGTGTGCTCGAAGACTTCGGCATTAAAGGTGAAATTGTTCACGTTCGCCCAGGCCCTGTTGTAACTCTTTACGAACTAGAACCAGCACCAGGCATCAAATCTTCCCGTGTGATCGGCCTTGCGGATGATATTGCCCGTTCAATGAGTGCCATCGCCGCGCGGGTTGCAGTGATCCCAGGTAAAAACGCGATTGGTATCGAACTACCAAATGCCAAACGTGAAACCATTTATCTGCGTGAAAGCATTGCCTCTAAGACCTTTGAAACGAACAAGGGTAAACTTCCCATTTGCCTTGGTAAAACCATTGGCGGTGAAGGCGTAATCGCTGACCTTGCTAAAATGCCTCACTTACTTGTTGCTGGTACCACCGGTTCAGGTAAATCCGTCGCCATTAATACCATGATCCTCTCGCTCTTGTTCCGGATGACACCGGAACAATGCAAAATGATCATGATCGATCCAAAAATGCTGGAGCTATCCGTTTATGACGGCATCCCGCATCTTCTGACACCCGTGGTGACAGATCCGAAAAAAGCCGTGGTTGCCCTTAAATGGACCGTGCGGGAGATGGAAGATCGTTATCGCAAGATGTCTAAAGTTGGCGTTCGAAATATTGATGGTTTCAACACCCGCGTAAAACAAGCAGCCGAGAAAAACGAACCGATCGTTCGTACAATTCAAACAGGCTATGACCAAGAAACTGGTGAGGCAATTTATGAGCGCGAAGAGCTCGATCTTGCGCCATTACCATTCATCGTGGTGATTATCGATGAGATGGCTGACCTTATGATGGTTGCCGGTAAAGATATTGAAGGCGCCATCCAGCGCTTGGCCCAAATGGCACGTGCTGCTGGCATTCATGTTATCATGGCAACCCAGCGTCCATCTGTTGATGTGATCACAGGTACAATCAAAGCCAACTTCCCAACGCGGATTTCATTCCAAGTTACATCGAAAATTGACAGCCGTACGATTCTCGGCGAACAAGGCGCGGAACAACTGCTTGGCATGGGTGACATGCTCTACATGGCAGCCGGCGGACGCACACAGCGTGTGCATGGACCGTTTGTGGATGATTCAGAAGTTGAAGATGTTGTTATGCATCTTAAAGATCAAGGCATTCCGCAATATGTGGGTGCTGTAACAGAAGAAGTCGATGAAGAAGAAGGCGATGCGAGTGCTGGTGGAGAAACTGGCGGCAACGTTGACAGCGATGACCCTTACGATAAAGCGGTTGCTGTTGTTCTTCGAGACAAGAAAGCATCAACCAGTTACATCCAACGCCGTCTCGGTATCGGGTATAACCGGGCTGCCTCAATTATTGAGCGCATGGAAGAAGAAGGTGTGGTAGGCCCAGCCAATCACGCCGGTAAACGCGAGATTTTAGTCGGTAGTGATCCCGATGAAGACTTCGCTTTTAGAGAATAAAGCAAAGAATTTGCTCTTTTGTATATGAGTAACTGCTGTCGCAATGGCACGAATCTGTCATTCATACCGCAGTCAGACTGAGTGGTTTAAGAGAAAAGCGTCCGTTCAACAGACTTTCGCCTCTTTTTACCACTTTATTTGCAGCATCTACGAATGTGGGAAATTCTATTAATGATACACAACCATAACCACCATAAAGAACAGCACCAAGCACGCGCGATCGCGAAAGCTGAGACCCGCAACTCTGCTTTTGTTGTTGGCGTCGTTCTTTTCCTTTCCGTGCTCATCTTTTCGTTCATCTTTGCTGCAAGCGCTCATGCTGCGCTGACCAAAGATCAGAAAAATGTTCTTAAAAGCATTAGCAAACAGATGAACGGCTATAAAACGATGGCCGGTAAATTTGTACAAACCGGCCCTAATGGAAATGCTGTCGAAGGTAATTTCTTCATGCATCGCCCAGGCTTGATGCGCTTTAAATATAACAAGCCCGCTACAATCGACATTATTGCCGATGGTCGCAGTGTCGCCGTCATCAATACTAAGCTTGAAACACAAGATTTGCTGCCGCTAAAGAAAACGCCACTTCGTTACCTGCTTCGTCGCAAATTGAATCTTAATAAGGTCAAAGGCATCAAGAATGTTGGCCTGCTTGGAAATTCAATTGTCGTGATTATCGAAGACCCAGAAGCTTTCAATGAAAGCCAATTGCGGCTCTTCTTCACCAAAGACACCTATGAATTAGAACAATGGATCGTCACAGATGCCCAAGGCCTCGATACCTCGGTGCAAATTTTTGACACCAAAAAAGGGACGAAGCTGAAATCCAGCCTCTTTAAAATCAAATACCCAGGCGAATAAAGCCTCTTCTAATTGATGTATTAAAGCCGGTGCCTCGCATCGGCTTTTTTGTTTGGGATACACGGTACAGCACATCGTCTTTGGCCAATCATTGCGCTATGCTCGATCAAACTATGATCGGAACCAAACCTCTATGTCAGTCTTCAAAATTATCAGCTGGAATATCAATTCTGTTCGCCTTCGCATCAACCTCGTGGAGAAACTGCTAGAGGCCGAAAATCCAGATGTGTTGTGCTTGCAAGAAACCAAATGCCACAACAACCAATTTCCAGAGACTGCATTTAAGAAAATGGGATATCCCTATATCGCGAAACACGGTCAAAAAGGGTATCACGGCGTGGCAACCGTTTCTCGCATCCCATTCACAGAAAGCTTCTCCCGTGATTTTTGCGAAATGGGTGACGCGCGCCACATAGCAACCGATTATAAAATTGGCCCTGGCATTCGGGTTCATAACTTCTATGTTCCTGCCGGTGGGGATGAAGCAGACATTGAGAAAAATCCAAAATTCGACCACAAAATGAAATTCGTTTCGGAAATGAATCAGTGGATTGGTGGCGAAGAATCTGAACGCCCTGCCATTTTGGTTGGCGACCTCAATATCGCGCCCTACGAAAGCGATGTTTGGGATCACAAGAAGCTTTTGAAAGTTGTAAGCCACACGCCTGTGGAGACAGAAGCCCTTGAAGCTATTCGTCAAAAAGGCAATTGGATAGATACACAACGGCTTTTAGTTCCGGAACCGGAAGAATTATTCACGTGGTGGAGTTACCGCTCGAAAGATTGGGAAAACGCCAACAAAGGCCGTAGGCTCGATCACATCTGGGCAACACAAGCCCTCGATGGAACGATTGCTTCAACTAAAGTGATAAAACATGCCCGCGGTTGGGAACGTCCATCTGACCACGCACCAATTGTGACAGAGTTCAAATTCTAAAAAGCCAGAGTTTTTAGTGGGTTTTTACTGAATGAAATCCAACCGTGCAGCCACACCATTAAGTGTGCTCACGGTGCGATTGATTTCTTCACGTAGATAGTCTTGCAAGCGCTCTGCATGGCCTGGGTAGTTTTCTAATACTTTTCGAAAAACCGAACGGTCCAATAATTGATATTTAACATCCCCCACCGCTTTAGCAGTAACGGGGCGCTTGCCACTGGTAACCAAAGCATAGGGATCAACCACGGCACCAGCCTGCAACTTCACCCGTTCAACCATTTCACCTTTTGAACGAGCCAAAAGGCTCAACTCGCCACTTTCCAAAAAAATAGCGCCACTGGCCGCATCGCCCTCTACAAAAAGGCTTGTCCCATCTGACGCCGTCAAATTATGGCTATTGAAAACGATATGATGAAGCGCAATATCATCCAAGACCGCAAAAAGCGGCACAGATTTTAATCGTTCGATTTTTTCGTCCAACATTGCCCCGCCCCAAAACTTATGATGGCTAACCTCATTTAGTCAGCCATCATAAAATGATTCTATGGGTTTAGTTTATAACCACCACTCTCGGTCACAAGCAATTCCGCATTGGACGGATCACGCTCGATTTTTTGCCGTAAGCGATAAATGTGTGTCTCCAACGTGTGTGTCGTAACACCTGAGTTGTAACCCCAAACCTCTTCCAACAAGATATCACGCGTAACCGGCTTATCACCGACACGATAGAGATATTTCAAAATTGAAGTCTCTTTTTCCGTCAAACGAACTTTCGCACCCGTTTCATCAGAAAGAACTTTCGCACTTGGACGGAAGACATAGGGCCCAATTGTGAAGGTTGCATCTTCACTTTGCTCATGCTGACGAAGTTGCGCACGGATACGTGCGAGAAGAACAGCAAATCGGAATGGCTTGGTGACATAATCATTGGCGCCAGCTTCAAGGCCTAAAATCGTGTCTGAATCTGTATCGTGACCCGTCAACATGATAATCGGTGCTTTAAAACCACCCTTGCGGAGAATTTTAACAGCTTCACGGCCATCCATGTCTGGTAAGCCAACATCCATAATAAGCAAATCACAGTGGCCATCACGGGCTGCTTTTATGCCTTTGGTAGCATTTTCTTGATGCTCTATATCAAACTCTTCATACAGACTTAGCTGTTCAACTAAGGCTTCACAAAGATCCGCATCATCGTCGACAATTATAATTTTCCGCGCAGTCATAAAAGTACCCTTTTTTTGCCAAGCATTTCGGTTTTCAGTTTCAATTTCGAATCCAGCAAGATAGCGTTAGTATGGCTATTTTGAGCATTCAGTAAACTAGGTCCATCACAGATATATGAGGTTCTGATATGAACATTGTGTTTGTTCGGAGAAACTGGAAATCACTTTCCCGTGGCAATTTCGTGATGGGGGGTGGAAATAGTCAAATCATTGCGCCTTGTGCTCTTGGACGTTCTGGTATGACAAGCCGCAAAATGGAAGGTGATGGTGGAACGCCTATCGGTCGTTTCGGTGTGCTCAATGTGTACTATCGACCAGACCGTGTAGCGCGACCGATCACAGCGCTTCCCATTCATGCAATTTCACCTGATATGGGGTGGAGTGATGGTAAAACTGATAGAAATTACAATCAGTTAGTCAAATTACCCTATCCAACATCGCATGAAATTCTGACCCGAAATGATCATCTTTACGATTATATGGTGGTGTTGGACTATAATATTTCCACCCGCAAACGCGGCGGCGGGAGTGCTATCTTTTTTCATTTAGCCCATCCAGATTTCAGACCGACGGAAGGATGTGTTGCTGTTGAAAAATCTGTGATGGAGCAGTTCTTAAAAAGGGCAAATACAGAGACGAAGTTCGTCATCCAGCAGTAAAAAAGAGACACGATTTGCCTATCATCGCGCGCCAAATATAGCACTTCCGACCCGAACATGGGTCGCACCGTGCGTTAAAGCCACCTCAAAATCAGAAGACATGCCCATAGATAGGTGAGGGAGCGAATGTCTTTCCGCCAACTTCCGCAACTGAGTAAAATGGGGCACCGGATCCTCATTGAAAGGCGGAATACACATAAGGCCAATCACGTCCAAGCCTATTTCTTGAACACAGTTTGCAATGAAACTATCAGCGTCTGCTGGTAACACCCCCGCCTTTTGCGGCTCTGAACCCGTATTCACCTGAATGAAGACCGGCAAACGGCGCGCTTGTTTTTTCATTTCAGCAGCCAGCGCCTTCGCGATTTTTTCACGGTCGATCGTATGAATAACATCAAACAACGCTACAGCATCTGCAGCCTTATTGGATTGTAGTGGACCAATAAGATGGAGTTCTGTGTCTGGATAGGTTTCTTTTAAAGTCGGCCACTTCCCCTGACTTTCTTGAACACGGTTTTCACCAAACACCCGATGGCCCGCCTCAAGGACTGGAAGAATATGCTCCGCATCAAAAGTTTTTGAGACGGCGATTAACACGGAACCATCCGAACTTGATCCTGCGTTTGCAACCACATCCTTAATCGTTTTCAATCTTGTCGCGATGCTTTCCATCTCACCTATTCCTTTGGCCTTCAATTTCAACATCATAAACCAACCAGACTGAGGCTTAACAAGCCCTTCAAGGTTGACCAAAGCGGTTAATTCTGGTGTTTGTCACATCAACAAATAAATCACCTTTTTCAAGAGCACGTCGTATTAAAATGGCAACTGAACGATACAATCCCCGCGAAACTGAACCACGTTGGCAATCATATTGGTCTGAGAACAAAATTTTCGAGACCGACAACGAAGATCCGCGTGAAAAATATTATGTGCTGGAAATGTTTCCCTATCCATCAGGCCGCATCCATATGGGTCATGTGCGCAATTATACGATGGGTGATGTGGTTGCTCGGTTTAAGCGCGCAAAAGGGTTCAATGTTTTGCACCCAATGGGCTGGGACGCCTTTGGCATGCCCGCAGAAAATGCAGCGATGCAAAACAACACGCATCCAAAAGCGTGGACCTATGAAAACATCGCGACCATGCGCGACCAGCTCAAAAGCATGGGTCTATCGCTTGATTGGTCCCGCGAATTTGCCACATGCGATGTAGACTATTATCACCGCCAGCAAATGCTGTTCCTCGATTTCCTTGATAAAGACCTCGTCTATCGCAAGGAGAGCAAAGTCAATTGGGATCCAGTAGATCAAACCGTTCTAGCAAACGAGCAAGTTATCGACGGTTGCGGCTGGCGCTCAGGCGCACCTGTTGAACAACGCAATCTTACGCAGTGGTTCTTCAAGATTACAGACTTCAGCCAAGACCTGCTCGATGAACTGGACAATCTTGATGGTTGGCCTGAAAAAGTTCGCCTTATGCAACGAAACTGGATTGGCCGTTCTGAAGGGTTACGCATTCATTTTGAATTTGCAGGTGCAGCACCAAGTGAAGACAAAACGCTAGAAGTATTCACGACGCGCCCTGATACATTGTTCGGCGCAAGCTTTATGGCTGTTGCTGCCGAACATCCGCTTGCACTTAAAGCAGCTGAAACCAATCCAGAACTAGCGGCATTCATCGATGAATGCCGTAAATTAGGAACAAGTGTTGCAGCGTTAGAGACGGCTGAGAAAAAAGGGATCGCGACAGGCTTTAAGGTCAAGCACCCCCTCGTTGAAGGCGAAGAGCTACCGATTTATGTCGCGAATTTCATCTTGATGGATTACGGCACTGGTGCAATCTTTGGATGTCCTGCCCACGATCAACGAGATTTAGATTTTGCCCGCACCTATGGCTTGCCCGTTAAGCCAGTTGTTTTGCCAAAAGGTGAAGACGCTGCTTCATTCGAAATTGATAAAGTCGCCAACACCGATGATGGCGTCTTGTTTAATTCTGAATTCCTAGATGGCTTGGGTATAGAAGAAGCTAAAGACACAGTTGCTGAAAAATTAGAAAACATCAAAATAGGCGATGTCGAGCAGGGCTTGCGTCAGGTCAATTTCCGATTGCGTGACTGGGGCATTTCTCGTCAGCGCTATTGGGGTTGCCCAATTCCGGTGGTTCATTGTGATGATTGTGGTGTCGTGCCTGTAAAAGCAGCTGACCTTCCGATTGAACTTCCAGAAGACATCAACTTCGACAAACCTGGCAACCCACTAGACCGCCACCCAACATGGCGCGATGTAGCCTGCCCATCATGCGGTAAACCTGCAAAACGCGAAACTGACACGATGGATACATTTGTCGATTCGTCATGGTATTTCGCCCGCTTCACAGATCCGAAGGCAGACACACCAACCACGCCAAAAGTGGCAAGTGATTGGCTTCCAGTTGATCAATATATTGGTGGCATTGAGCACGCGATTTTGCATTTGCTCTATTCACGATTCTTTGCCCGCGCCATGGGTGTTGCCGGTCACTTGAATGCGAATGAACCGTTCAAAGGTTTGTTCACCCAAGGCATGGTGACTCACGAAACGTATAAATCTAGCGACGGTAAATGGATAAGCCCTGCAGAACTTCGATTTGAAGAAGATGGGGGTTCGCGCAAAGCCTTCCTTTTGGACGGTGGTAGTGAGGTTAAAATTGGCGGCATTGAGAAAATGTCAAAATCAAAGCGCAACACTGTCGACCCGACTGACATTTTAGAGACATACGGCGCCGATACCGCCCGTTGGTTCATGTTGTCTGACACGCCACCAGAACGGGATCTCGAATGGACTGCAGCGGGCGCCGATGGGGCATTCCGGTTTGTGCAGCGTATTTACCGCCTGTTTGCGGAATTCAAATCTCTAGGCTTCGATGCAAACGCAGATATACCTTCAACGATCGAAGGACAGGCACTCGAATTACGGAAGCTAACCCACAAGACAGTTTCCTTGATCGAACAAGACATCGAGAAACTCGGGTTCAACCGTGCGGTTGCTCGCGTTTATGAACTTGTAAATTTCATGGCCAAGGTCAAACTCAACGATAAAACCGATGACAGCGTCAAAGCTGTTTTCGCTGAAGCTTTAGCTTACCTCGCGATTTTGATTAATCCGATGATCCCACATTTGGCCGAAGAGTGTTGGATAATGCTTGGCAACGAAACCAGCCTTTCCGACACTGACTGGCCTGTTTTCGATCCCGCGCTCTTGGTTGAGAATGAAATTCTTATGCCGGTACAAATCAACGGTAAAAAACGAGCGGAATTGACGATTGCTGCTGACGCGGATCAAAAAACAATCGAAGAGGCGTTAATGAAACTTGAAGCTGTACAAAATGCTTTGAATGGTGGAACACCTAAGAAATTGATTATTGTACCAAAACGCATTATCAATGTTGTTGTGTAGCTAAGGAACTAGAGGTCAAGTCTTTGATTAATAAGAAGATTTTAAGAATATCTGGCTTTGCTATATGTGCATTGTGGTTGGCTAGTTGCCAAGTTCAACCACTACACTCTACGGCTGCCCTGTCTGATGGTTCCTCAATAAGTGAGGCATTGGCATCAATTGAAATTGCTGACCCAAATTCAAGATTGGATCAACTGGTACGCAATGAGTTGCAATTCTCTTTAAGCGGCGGAACGAGTTCAACGGGTAACTTACCGTACGAATTGAAATTGAATACAAATAAGGAAGTTCGCTCAGTCGGCATTAGTGATGTCGATTTTGGTCCAAGAGCTTTCTTTGTCGATATTTCAGCGAAATATATTTTGATTGATCGACGCAAAGCAGCGCCAATTGCACAAGGAACCGAAGAGGCAACAGCTTCTTATGATCGTGCAGACCAAGAATTTGCCAATGTCCGATCTGAACGTGATGCTGAGATCCGGGCTGCAAAAGCCGCGGCATTGAGACTGCGTCAGGCACTTGCAATTGCTCTTAAAAAAGCCCGATAAGATGGTTTTGACCCGTGCAGCTTAAAGCCAACGAAGTTGAACGATACATCAAAAACAAAGCGGGTTTTCACCCAGTCATTTTGATATATGGGCCTGACCAGGGGTTGGTCTCTGAGCGAACTGATGCGATTAGTCGCTTGGCACTTGAGGGCAATGATGATCCCCTTTCAAAACTGACCTTAGAATCTGATGATATTGCTAATGATCCTGGGCGTTTGATTGACGAAGCAAATGCTGTTGCTTTATTCGGCGGCGATAAAGTCATTAGAGTTCGCTTAAATGGCACGCGACAGATCACCAAATCCATTACAGCTGTATTAGAAGAAGGAAGTGGGCAGTCACTGGTTTTGATTGAAGGCGGTGATCTCAAGAAATCAAATCCGGTACGCTCACTGATCGAAAAATCAAAGACCGCGATCGCCATCCCCTGCTACGCAGATGACAGCCGCAGCCTCAATATGCTCCTTCAAGAAGAGCTGCAAACAAATAATGTGCGCATTTCACAAGACGCTCAAGCGTTACTCCTATCTCTGATTGGCCAAAACCGACAAACCAGCCGCAACGAAATCCAGAAACTCTGCCTCTATGCCCACGATAAAGGTGAGATTACTGTCGATGACGTTGAACTGTTGATTGGTGACGCGTCTGCTTCACTGGTCGATGACACGATTGACTGGGTTTTATTGGGTCAGCTTCAGCTCGGATTGAAAAATTTTGAGAATAGCCTCGTCATGGGGCACAATTCTTTCCAAACAATCATCGTCCTTCAGCGACATCTCACAAGATTACAGCTTTTCAGCGCCGACATCGCAAATGGCGCATCGGTCCGTGATGTGGTTGACCGCGCCCGCCCGCCTATTCATTTCAAACGGAAGCAGGCAGTCTCTAAACAAGTAACGATTTGGCGGGGGGAAATGGTGAAAAAAGCGCTGGGTTATGTGCAAGACGCGATTGCAGAAAGTCGGAAGAAATCAGCTCTATCAGATACAATCTTCCGCGCCCTGCTTTTAAAGCTGGGTGACGCCGCAAAAAAACGGGCTAATCGCTAGCCCGTCACATTATTGATTAGTTTTTTAATAGAGCAATCAAACCGTCGAGCTGTTCAAGCGTCTTAAAGCGGATACGCATATCCCCCTTTTCGCCATCACCCTTCATATCGACTGAGACAATAAGACCAAGATGATCTGTCAAAGCTTTCTCAAGGGCCAATGTATCTGGATTTTTTGGTTGTTTAGCGCTGTTTGATGGCGTGCGGCCTGAGGATTTTGCGGTTAAAGCCTCAGCATTTCGCACAGTCAAACCATCTTCAACAATCTGCTTGGCCAAAAGTTCTGGATTGTCGGCCGTAATTAATGTCCGCGCATGGCCAGCGGTGAGCTTTCCTTCAGCGATATATGTTTTCACACTTTCAGGGAGCTTCAACAAACGAGTCATATTCGCCACGTGAGAACGACTTTTGCCGATGACATCAGCAAGTTCCGTCTGACTATAGTCATAGTCTCTCGCCAACTGGTCATAACCCAACGCTTCTTCAATGGCATTAAGGTCTGCGCGCTGAACATTCTCAATGATCGCGATCTCTAGTGCTTCTTTGTCTGAAACTTTGTGGATAAGTACGGGGATTTCATGAAGACCTGCCATCTGCGCCGCACGCCAACGACGCTCACCAGCAATGATTTCAAACCGATCTTCATCACCCACAGGATCTGGACGAACAATAACAGGCTGAAAAATTCCACGCTCTCTTATAGAGGTCGCAAGATCTTTCAGCTCTTCAGGAGCAAACATTTTGCGCGGATTGTTTTTGCTAGGCGCTAGAAATTCAATAGGGACTCGCCGTTGATTGCGCGCGGCCTCTATTGTTGCATTTTCCTCGCCACCCATTTCACCAATAAGGGCTGCCAATCCACGACCTAATCGTTTCTGACCCGAATCTTTTTTCTGTGATGAATCCGCCATCTCATTTCTTTCTTATAAATCAATTAGTTAACGCTTTTAAACGCTTACGCCGCACGCAATTTTCTCTCACGCTGAATAACTTCAGATGCTAATTTTAGATATGCCTGACTGCCAGAACATTTAAAATCATACAACAATGCCGGCTTGCCATAGGACGGCGCCTCAGAAACTCGAACATTGCGAGGGATCACTGTTTTATAGACTGTATCGCCCATATAATTACGAACATCCGCCATAACTTGCCCTGAAAGATTATTACGAGCGTCATACATTGTGAGAACGATACCATGGATAGTGAGATCCGGATTTACCGTCTGCTTCACCTGCTCTACGGTTTGCAACAATTGGCTCAAACCTTCGAGTGCGAAAAACTCACATTGCAGCGGTACCAAAATTGATTGCGAGGCGGCAAGGGCGTTGATTGTCAACAAATTCAACGATGGAGGGCAATCGATGAGAAGGTAGTCAAAAGGGACGCCTTCCTTATCAATAACACCACTTTCTACACTTTGACGAATACGGAATGCGCGATCCTCGGCACTCGCTATTTCCATCTCAACACCCAATAGATCAAGCGTTGAGGGCGCAACAGATAAACGCGGAACATCCGTCTCAACAACCACTTCAGAAAGACTATGGTTTCCAACCAAGACATCGTAAGTGGAGCGATCACGTTTTGAGCGATCCAAACCCACGCCGGTACTAGCATTTCCCTGCGGATCCATGTCAACAATCAGAACACGCTCACCGATCGCAGCAAGAGCAGTACCTAAATTTATTGCAGTTGTCGTCTTACCAACACCGCCTTTTTGATTAGCAACGGTAATAACCCGTGGCTTTTTATTATGGGTGGAAGACATGCATCGATCCTTTACAACTCACACTTAAGAGGTCTTGCGCCTTATGGCCCTAATCTCCGCAATCACACCGTCATTTTGGTGGTGATTAGGAAGGGCCTGAGTATGTTTTACCAAATCAAAATCAAATGTGTTAGCTGCTTCTGCGATCTCCCCATTGATATCCCGACCTTTATGGAAAAAACACACAGAACCCTTTGACACGTAATTTTCGCTGTAGGCCAAAAGATTTTGCAGGGCAGTAACCGCTCTGGCAGATATAAAGTCCGGGTTGAGGTCAGACTTTTCAATAAAATCTTCAATTCGCAATGGATGCACAACGGCATTCACACCTGTTTCTCGAATAACAGTTCGAAGAAATGCCACCTTACGCTTATTGCTTTCAACCAAGTGAACCACTGAAGAGGCATCATCTGCGCTCAATTGTTTTTGCAAAATAGCAGTAACAAGTCCCGGAAATCCAGCGCCACTGCCATAATCCAACCATACACCCTTAGGTCCAGCGATTTTGATTAGTCCCGAGCTATCGCAGATATGTCGGACCCAAAAATGCGCGAGTGTTTCACGTGAAACAAGGTTTTGCGCTGGCTGCCATTTTATTACCAACGAATGATAATGATTGAGCCTATCAATCGTTTCGTTATCGACTCGAAATTGATCGATTAAAAACCGATGGCCTGTAGTAACATCATTATTCATGGCTAAGCCGCAGTCCGTCTCTTAATAAACGCTAACAACAAAGATACCGCCGCTGGTGTAACACCATCAATACGGGCCGCTTGCGCGATAGTCCCTGGTTGTACGGCTTTAAGTTTCTGCACGACCTCATTAGAAAGCCCCGAAATTTCATCAAACGCCACGCCACTCGGCAGTTTCATCGCTTCGTCGCGTTTCAAAGCAACAACATCTGCTTTTTGGCGTTCTATATAAACCGCGTACTTAGCATCAATTTCCAATTGTTCCTGGAGTTCACTGTCATAATCGCTAAACTCTGGCCAATGCTGCTTAATCGTATCAATCGTAACATCTGGAAACGACAGTATGTCATATAAGCGTCGACGCACACCGTCTTGATTGATCTTAAAGCCTTTTGCCAAGGCTTCATTCGGCGTCAAGGTTATTTCTTTCGCTCGGTCTATAATCGACCCAAGTCCAAACTTCTTATTCAAATACAACTCAGAGCGCTCAGACGATACGCAACCGAATCGATTTCCAATTTCCGTCAACCTTTGATCAGCGTTATCAGCGCGAATAGATAACCGATATTCGGCACGCGATGTGAACATACGATACGGCTCACTAACACCTTTAGTAACCAGATCATCGATTAATACGCCAATATATGCATCAGATCGATCGAGAACCAAGGCATCCATTGAACTACAGCTACGGGCGGCGTTTAATCCGGCCATCAATCCTTGCGCACCAGCCTCCTCATACCCCGTCGTTCCGTTGATTTGCCCAGCGAAATAGAGATGAGACACCCGCTTCGTTTCCAAAGACGACTTTAGCTCCCGAGGATCAATGTAATCATATTCAATCGCGTAACCAGGTTGTAAAATAGTAACATTCTCTAAACCTGGGATAGTCGCAATAAATTTGGCCTGCACATCCTCGGGAAGTGAGGTAGAAATTCCATTCGGATAAACTGTTGGATCATCCAATCCTTCTGGCTCGAGGAAGATTTGATGGCGGTCTCGGTCTTTAAAACGCACAATCTTATCTTCAACAGACGGACAATAACGCGGCCCTACACCGTCTATCTGGCCTGAATACATCGCAGATTTGCCAATATTGTCGGCAATAATTTGATGGGTCTTTTCATTTGTATAGGTAATGTGGCAATCAATCTGCAGCACATCAATTTGCTTATTCATGAACGAAAATGGTGTCGGAGGATTATCTGCTTGCTGAGCTTCGAGGCTTGAATAATTAATTGTTCGGCTATCCAGTCTCGCAGGCGTTCCAGTTTTTAGGCGTCCAACTGCAAAACCCGTATCGTATAGTGTTTTCGCCAGACCAATACTTGGCTTCTCGCCCATCCGACCCGCAGCAATTTTCTTATCACCGATATGGATTAAGCCGTTGAGAAATGTCCCTGTTGTTAAAACAACAGCGCCCGCGGTTAGAATCTTACCGTCCCCAAGAACAACAGCAGTTACTTCACCCTCTTCAATAACAAGGTCTTCAACACCGCCTTCAACCAATTCTAGATTATCAATATCTGCGAGTTCAGCCTGCATCGCTTCCCGATACAATTTTCGGTCAGCTTGTGAACGAGGTCCCCGTACCGCTGGCCCTTTCCGTCGGTTCAACATACGAAATTGAATACCGGACTTATCAATGACCCTTCCCATCAAACCATCGAGCGCATCAATTTCGCGAACAAGATGCCCTTTGCCCAAACCGCCAATTGCGGGATTGCAAGACATGACACCAATCTGGGATAATTTATGGGAAACTAATGCCGTACGCGCGCCAAATCGCGCTGAGGCAGCGGCGGCCTCACAACCAGCATGCCCACCACCAATGACAATTACATCGTAGTTTTTTTGCGCCATAACATATCCAATAAAATGATATTGTTGGTTTAGTTCATATTAGAGATTGCATCAATGATTCATTATGCGACATGTTTCACGTGAAACAATCATGGTTACTTGCCAATACAAAATTCTCTGAAAATCACATCCAAAAGATCATCAACATCAACCCGGCCGGTCACTTTCGCCAATACATCAGCCGCTTTACGCAATTCCTCAGCACGTAATTCCAACTCTGGCCTTTCGATCAAAGCGTTCTTCAAACAATCAACACATCCCTGTAAAGCGATGCGATGACGTTCTCGGATAGCAATCAATGATTCTCCATTCCCAGTAAGGGCTTTGGCTTTTCCCTGCAAAACGAGCAGTAAATTATCAATGCCCTCATGTGTTGTGCTCGAGATCATCATATCAAATCGGCTACGAATCGAATTGAGCTCGCCAGCGGGCACCTGATCTATCTTGGTGCCGATAGTCAACATATCTGACTGAGCGGCCTTAAGTTCCATAAATTCTTCACCATCAAGATCAGTTGGCTGCCGACAATCAACCAAATACAAAATCAGATCAGCCTCACTCAATCGAGTCCGCGCCCGTTGTACACCAATCTTTTCAACCTCGTCATCCGTCTCTCTCAATCCAGCAGTATCAGATAGCCTCACAGCAACACCAGAAAGATCAAGATTAACGTCTAGAATATCGCGGGTTGTTCCGGATTGAGCGCTAACAATGGCAACATCCCGTCTAGATAAAACATTCAGTAAGCTAGATTTTCCAGCGTTCGGTTTTCCGGCCAAGACGATATTGACACCATCTCTTATTCGTTCCCCGAATTGGGAACGACCAATTGCGCGCTCCATTTCTTCAGCCAATGCTTGAACACGCGACCAGACTTGCTCAGATACCGAACCAGGTACATCATCTTCATCTGGAAAATCGAATTCAGCTTCTAGATAAGAACGGAGGCGAATCAATTCAGCGCGCCAACTATCATAAGTATCAGCCAAACCCCCAGCAGTTTGATATAAAGCAAGCTGTCTTTGGCTCTCCGTCTCTGCATTAATCAGATCCGATAGGCCCTCTACAGCTACAAGATTGATGCGGTCTTCGTAAAAGGCACGCTTGGTAAATTCACCAGGCTCCGCCAACCGCAACCCATCTATTAAAGATAGCTCTCGAAGAATAACTTCAACAACCGCCCGACCTCCATGACAATGCAATTCTATAACATCCTCACCAGTAAAACTGGCAGGCGCCTTGAAATACAAGACCAGTGCTTCATCTAAAAGCGATCCATTGCGTGCACTGAAGAGTTTACGGACAACAGCTTTGCGCGGATCCGGTATGGATACTTTCATTGTTTCGAGAGCGAATCGACAATGTGGGCCAGAAAGGCGAATTACAGCAACTCCAGCGGGAGGTAACCCACTAGATAAAGCATATATGGTATCTGATGAACCAAGGTCATACATAATATGGAAACTCGGTTAGTTTTAGATATTCCGGATACGAATCGAATTTACGTTCCGATGATTACGTGTTCATTGATTCAAAGAATTCGTCATTGTCTTTTGTCTGACGCAGCTTATCAATCAAGAATTCGATAGCATCGACAGACCCCATAGGATTCAAGATACGGCGCAACACATACATTTTCTTCAGCTGATCTTTATCAACCAACAGTTCCTCTTTACGAGTACCAGAGCGTTGAATATCAATTGCTGGGAAAATCCGTTTATCAGAAGCTTTACGATCGAGGATGATCTCTGAGTTACCAGTCCCTTTGAACTCTTCAAAGATCACTTCATCCATCCGGCTACCAGTCTCAATAAGAGCTGTCGCGATAATGGTAAGTGAACCACCTTCTTCAATATTCCGAGCTGCACCAAAGAAACGCTTAGGACGTTGCAAAGCATTCGCGTCAACACCACCCGTTAGAACTTTACCAGATGACGGAACCACTGTGTTGTAAGCACGACCAAGGCGCGTAATTGAATCGAGCAAGATCACCACATCGCGACCATGTTCCACCAAGCGTTTCGCTTTCTCAATCACCATTTCAGCAACTTGCACATGGCGTTGTGCTGGTTCGTCAAAGGTCGAAGAGACAACCTCGCCTTTCACCGTGCGCTGCATATCCGTTACTTCTTCCGGCCGTTCATCGATCAGAAGAACGATCAGATAGCATTCTGGATGATTAGCCGTGATCGACTTTGCAACATTCTGCAAGAAAACTGTTTTACCTGTTCTCGGCGGCGCCGTGATCAAACCACGCTGGCCTTTACCAAGAGGAGCCGCAATATCGATAACACGAGCAGAAAGATCTTTTCCTGTTGGATCGATCACTTCCATCTTCAAACGCTCTTCAGGATAAAGCGGCGTCAAATTATCGAAATGAACTTTGTGGCGGGTTTTTTCAGGGTCTTCGAAATTAAGCGTATTTACTTTCAACAAAGCAAAATAGCGTTCACCCTCTTTTGGGCTTCTAATTTCACCTTCTACCGTATCACCTGTTCTCAAAGAGAATTTGCGAATTTGCGTCGGAGATACGTAGATATCATCAGGGCCCGGTAGATAATTAGCATCTGGTGATCTCAAGAAAGCAAAGCCGTCTTGAAGCACTTCAACAACGCCTTGACCGATAATATCGATGTCTTCTTCAGCAAGCTGTTTTAATATTGCAAACATCAGCTCCTGCTTACGCATTGTGCTGGCACCTTCAACATTATGCTCTTCAGCAAATGACAAAAGTTCTGTTGGCGACTTTTCTTTAAGCTCTTGAAGCTTCATCTCGCGCATGGCGGACACCTATTTTTTAAATTGAGATTGCTCAAAACGAGCAAGAAAGACGGCGAATTTTCGCTCATCTTCGAAAGGAGAGGTCTATCGGCTACATCATGATTGTGAGAATTTCAAGGAAAAACTAAAGTCTTGAATTTCATCAGTCGCACTTAAAACGGTTTCACAACCACTAAAATGACAATCACAATCATCAAAATAGTTGGCATCTCATTCGCAAATCGAAAGAACTTCGCTGGTCTATTGTTTTGATCGCTAGCGAAATCTTTCATCCATTTTGCACAAAACATATGAAAAGCTGACATTAAGATAACGAGGAAGATCTTTGCATGGATCCAACCTTGTTCATGATGACTACCCAAAATCATCAACCAGATCCCAAAACCCCAAGTCGCAATCATCGCCGGTGTCATGATCGCTTTCAAAAGTCGTCGTTCCATTACTTTGAAAGTCTCTGATTGAATTGATCCAACCTCAGCATCCACGTGATAAACAAACAAACGCGGCAAATAAAAGATCGCAGCCATCCAACAAATTACTGAAATGATGTGACCAACAAGAACCCATTGATACATTCGTGAACTTCCTTATGCCTTGAACGAACGAACCGTTTCAATCATCAATTCTACATTTGCAATTGGTGTCGGCGGGGTGATGCCATGACCCAAATTGAAAATATGTGGACCCGATTTAAGCTCTTCGCAAATCATTTGCGTTTGATCTTTCAGCTTAGAACCACCACCAATAAGGAGCAAAGGATCTAGATTTCCTTGAACGCAAGTCTTCGTCTGAATTTCTTCGCGCACATAAGACAAGGGCACAGTCCAATCCACACCAATGCCATTGATATCCGTTTCATCAATGAACTTGGGTAATTTCACGCCAGCGCCTTTTGGAAATCCAATAAATCTCGTCCCAGGCTTCTCTCGTCTCACATTCTCAATGATCTTTTGAAGCGGGCGAATGCTAAATTGCTCAAAATCTTTTTCACCCAAGACGCCAGCCCAAGTATCAAAAACTTGTAAGCAATTAGCGCCAGCATTCACTTGTTCGATCAAATAACGGCTAGAAGCCTCTATGAGGATGTCTATCAGTTTTTGAAACGCTTCTGGTTCCTTCATGGCGAAAATACGCGCAGGCGCTTGATCTGGTGTTCCATGACCCGCAATCATATAGGTTGCGACCGTCCAAGGCGCACCACAGAACCCGATAAGAGCTGTTTCTGTTGGAAGCTCCGAGCGTAAACCAGAAACAGTCTGAAAAACGGGCTGAAGATGTTCAACAACACGCTCAACGCTTAGCTGATCAATATCGTCCTTTGTGATCGGTTCTAAAACAGGACCACGTCCTTCTTCAAAACGAACATCTTGGCCGAGTGCATCAGGGATAACCAGAATATCTGAAAACAATATCGCTGCATCAAAACCAAAACGACGAATTGGTTGCATGGTAACTTCGATAGCGTGTTCTGGTGTGTAGCAAAGATTTAGGAAGCTACCCGCTTGTTTTCTCAACTCACGATATTCAGGAAGATAACGACCAGCTTGGCGCATCATCCAAAGAGGTGGGGTCTCAAAAGTTTTTCCATCAAGGCTATCAAGAAGCTTCATCTTTATTTCCATACATTTGTAGATTCTCCGACTGCTTCGAAGATGGCTGTTCTCTCATGATTTCCAGCCTTCAAGCAACATAAATAGAATCTTATTTTATATGACTACTATTATTATACAGGGGAACTTTGGGAATTAGATTTCGTTCACATCTTCGTTTTTAATCCACAGCCATCCAAAAATGTGGAAACTTTTAGATCAGAGAATAATAGAATCGATGAAAACATAATTATTATATATATTTCAATGAGTTATGTTCTAATCGAGTTTGAACTCATAGGTAATAATTATCGAATAAGTTTGAAAGAACTAATTTTCCACGATTCCCACAATTTGTGAATGACTAATCAATAGCAATTTTTGCTGGGGGCAATTTTTCGAATAATTTTGGATAAAATTTTTGCCCACGTATCCCATCAAAGGTTTTTCACAACTCTTACACAGGCTTCATCTAAAGCCGTTAATAAAACGCAGAATCGCTTGCACGTTGAAATCCAACGCTTTCATCGATATGTCTGCATAAGAACATTGCGGAAAGCCCTATCTTATGTCCCTGATTTTAGCCTCAAAATCATCTGCCCGTAGCGCATTATTGAATAATGCTGGGCTTCAATTTGAAACGGAGGCGGCGGATATAGATGAACGCGCGATTGAGCTGCCTCTTCTAAATTCAGATTTCGGTCCCGCTGATATTGCGGAGGTGCTTGCGGAAGCAAAAGCGCTGGATGTCAGTAGCCGTAATCCCAGTGCTTATGTAATAGGCGCCGATCAAACCATGAGCTTTAAAGATCAAGGCGAGCTTCATCGTTATAATAAGCCGGTAGACGTGAAAGCCGCTCGCCAACAGCTTTTGGCGTTGCGTGGGCGCACTCATAATCTTCATTCGTCCCTTTGTGTCGTTAAAGATGGGACCACTGTTTTTCGTTATAGCGACGACGCCCATATGACCATGCGAGATGTAACGCCGGAATTTGTTGGCCGATATCTTTCACTGGTTGGCGATGCCGCTTTACAAAGTGTTGGTTGTTATCAGTTGGAAGGGCCCGGAATTCAATTGTTTGAGAATATCGAAGGCAGTTATTTCACAATTCTTGGGCTTCCTCTTTTGCCTCTGTTAGAGTTTTTAAGAACTGTCGGAGAAGTTGAATAATGACAAATGATCCAATTAAAGCCGGTGTTATCGGTTGGCCCATCCATCATTCACGCTCGCCAATCATCCATAACTATTGGTTGAAAGCGCAATCAATCAACGGAAGCTATGAAACAATCGCCGTTTCCCCAGAAGAAGCAGATGCTTTTTTCAAAGGGTTCAAAACATCTGGGCTTGCCGGTTTTAATATTACGCTTCCTCACAAAGAGGCGGTTATTCCTCACCTTGATCACATCGATGAAGCGGCGACAGCGATTGGTGCCGTCAACACGGTTTGGCTTGAAGAGGGGAAAATGTGTGGCAGCAATTCAGACTGGATTGGGTTTTCCGATAATCTTGATCATTTAGCGAGTGGCTGGGATCAGCGTAAAGAGCACGCTTTGATCTTGGGCGCGGGCGGCGCGGCGCGTGGTGTTATCTTTGCACTTATAAAACGTGGCTTTAAAAATATAACGGTTGCGAATCGAACCTTGAGCCGTGCTGAAGAATTAGCTGATCATTTTGGCTCAACTGTTCGTGCAATAGAGCTTCATCAAGCCGAGCAAGTCATTGAAAGTTCCACACTAATCATAAATACAACAAGCCTTGGCATGGATAAAAATCCGCCTCTACCCCTGACCTTGGAAGGGATAAGGCTAGATTGTCTCGTAACAGATATTGTTTACACGCCACTTGAAACGCCTTTGATAAAATTGGCGAAATCTAAAGGTAATCAAACCGTCGATGGTCTTGGTATGTTGCTCCATCAGGCAAAAATGGGTTCTAAGCTTTGGTTTGGTGGCGAACCAGTGGTGACCGACGAATTGCGCTCGATTGTTTTGGAAGATATGGGGCTTTAATATGATCATCCTTGGGCTCACAGGTTCAATTGGAATGGGAAAATCCACCACGGCGACCATGTTTCGTGAAATGGGCGTTCCTGTGCATGATGCTGATGCAACCGTGCATGATCTTTATGAAGGTGAACTTGTCGCGCCATTGGAAGCGGAATTTCCAGGTGTTGCAAAAAATGGCACGGTTGATCGTGCCGCTTTATCAAAATATGTGGTTGGCAATGAAGCGGCGATGAAAAAACTCGAAGCACTTGTTCATCCTGCCGTGCAGCAACGCGAGAAAGATTTTCTATCAAAAGCACAACAAGACGGCGCACCGATTGTCGTTTTGGACAACCCTTTACTGTTTGAAATGGGTAGAAGTGACCGTGTTGATAAAATTCTGGTCGTCACCGCCCCTGAAAATATCCAGCGCGAGCGGGTATTGGCTCGCGCTGATATGACGGCAGAGAAATTTGAACATATTTTATCCCGTCAAACACCAGACAGCGAAAAGCGAGAGCGTGGTGATTTTATCTTAGATACGTCACTTGGTATGGATGCAGCGAAAGAAACGGTTTCAAAAATCATCGCGCAATTATCTTCTGAATAAAAATCGATTGCCTGCATATTTCAGCCAATGATTGAATCAAGCAGACTATACTCATTGGAGGTGAGGTAAGTTATGCGCGAAATTGTCTTTGATACGGAAACAACAGGCTTTGATCCAACAGCGGGTGACCGTGTTGTTGAGATTGGCTGTGTGGAATTAATCAATCAGGTGCCAACCGGCAATACCTATCATGTTTATATCAACCCAGAGCGAGACATGCCTGAGGGCGCGTTCAAGGTTCATGGGCTTTCTGAAGAGTTTCTCTCAGACAAACCAAAATTTGCTGAAATTGCTGATGGGTTCATCGAGTTTGTCGGTGATGATGGCGTATTAATCGCGCATAATGCGAGCTTCGATATGAAGTTCATGAATTTTGAACTGAAAAAACTATCGTATCCTGCCTATAGCAATGACCGCGTTATCGATACGCTGGAAATTGCAAGACGCAAACATCCAATGGGGCCGAATACCCTTGATGCGCTTTGTTCGCGGTACAATGTTGATAATTCAAGACGCGAAAAACACGGCGCTTTGCTGGATGCGGAGTTGTTGGCTGATGTTTATATCGAGCTTATGGGTGGCAAACAGCGCGGGCTAGATTTTGCAACAGATGAAAAAGTAGCGACCACCACCCAAACAACCAACAAGCGTGAGGCACTTCAACGGCCAAACCCATTGCCAAGCCGTTTAACGCAAGAAGCCAGTGCGGCGCATCGCGCTTTTGTGGAAGAGCTTGGTTCCGAGACGCTATGGCACAAGGTCTGGGATAAAAAATAGGCGACCGAAGCCGCCTATCAAATTCATATTCGTAAATTCAAGAAACAAACGATTTAGTTCGTTTTATCGTTTGTACCTTCTTGCTCAAGGCGTTGGCGGTAAAGTGCTGCGAAATCAACTGGGTCGATCATGAGTGGCGGGAAGCCACCGTCGCGAGTACCTTCAGCAACGATTTGACGTGCAAATGGGAAGAGCAATCTTGGGCATTCGATCAAAACAACTGGGTGTATATGCTCTGCTGGCACGCCTGTAATTCTGAAAACACCAGCGTAAAGCAATTCAACATTGAAAAGCACATCGTCTTTTGTTTTCGCTTCGGCTTCCAGTTTGATTGAGACCTCATATTCAGTCTCACCCAAAGCTTGAGCATTTACATTCACTGCAATGCTGATTTCTGGTTGTTCCTGCTGACCCTGCAAAGACATCGGTGCCCGTGGGTTTTCGAAGGAATAATCTTTTACATATTGCGCAAGAGTATTGAGTTGAACCTGTGCGTTTGGATCAGGTGCACCAGCACCATTTGCTTCAGCTTCGGTCTTTTTAGCAGGTTTCTTAGCCATTATCGTCCTCATAAAATGTTCGCCGAGGTGCTAACACGCACAAGACAATGAAACAAGCTATTCGAGGAAATTGGCAGTAATTACTTGTTCCAAGGAGATTTGGGATCTGTCGGGCCAAACTCTGTTTCTTCTAAATCAATCACCGGTCCTTGTTTTGGACTGTTTGCTCCCCCAGCATCGTTATTTGCTCCAAAGGGATTGCCACCTTGTTCGGTTTGTCCATTCGGTGTGATCGTTTGAAATGATATTCTTGATTTTAAGAAAGCCCATATGCCATCGCGTATTGGCGGGATAAACAACAAAAATCCGCAGCTATCGGTGACAAAACCAGGTGTTAGGAGAAAAATGCCAGCAACAACCAGCATCACACCGTGAACAAGTGCCCGTCCGGGCATTTGGTTCGCTTTTGTTTGTTCTTGTGCTTCCCGCAATAATTGAAAACCTTGGTGGCGCAATAAAAGCGTTCCAAGAAAGGCTGTGACGAGAATCATGCCCAATGTAGGCCACAGGCCAATTATATCGCCAACCATAATGAAGACGGAAATCTCCAAAATAGGGATGGCAAGGAGTAAAAAAGGTAAAAAACTGAGGCGCATGATGCTTTCTAGAACAATTTTACAGAAATATGAGGCTTCATTAGTTGGCGAGTACGGTGGTTATATGCGATGTAGGCGTTGAATGAACAAAATACCAGCACATATAATGTAGACAACATTATCTCATCTATTGCTCAACACGTGATAGAAATGCCGGTAAGTTTTGAAATAAGATGCTTGGCGATTGTGCCGAGGCGCTATTTACATAGCTTTTATGAACGCAAACAAGAGTACAGGCCAATGCAGTTCGATTTTTACACTATTCTCGCTATCGTTATTACGGTTGTTGTAATTTTCCAAATCCGCAATGTGCTGGGAAAGCGCAACGGCAATGAACGCCCGCCGTTTGATCCCTATTCATCAAAGTCTGAAAGCAAGGCTGATAAAAACGGCAACGACAATGTGGTTGAGCTGCCCCGTCGTAAAGGAGCGCCTGAACCTGTATTGAACCCACAATTAGAAGAAGACCACAGTGTAACTGCAGTGATTGATCGTCTTTCTGAAACGGGTACGGCGTTGAATGATGGCCTCAAGAAAATTGTTGAAGTCGATGAAATGTTCGACCCGGAAGAATTTCTTGGAGGGGCAAAATCAGCTTATGAGTACATCGTTACAGCTTTTGCCGCTGGTGATCGCAAAACGCTCAAGAACCTTCTTTCTGCGGATGTTTTTGATGGCTTTAGCGCGGCGATTAAAGATCGCGAAGAACGCGAAGAAACAATCGACTTTTCATTCGTTGGTATCAACAAGGCTAATCTTGTGTCAGCTGACCTTATCAAAGGCATTGCCCGCGTTGAGGTGGATTTCAAAAGTGAAATCATTCAGGCCACAATGGATGAAGAAGGCCGCGTCGTTGATGGTGATCCAAATGCCGTGGATGAAGTTAAAGACCTTTGGACATTTGAGCGCGATACCACTTCAGGTGATCCAAACTGGAAATTGGTAGCGACTGAAACACCAGACTGAGGCTTAAGATGGTGACGTCTTCCCTTTTAAGCGATGCACTCACTTTTGATGATTTGCCTGGTTGGGCAGAGGATGATCACGCCGCTGCCCTCGATGCGTTCTTAAAGAGTGCCCAGAAAATGCAAGAAAAGCCCCCTAAAACGCGGGCGCTTGGTTTGAATGGCGAAGCTTTGTCAGAAATTGGCGGTTGGCTGATGTCACTTGATGAAGGTGTTTTAGGCAACGAAGCCCGTTTGTTTTTCGAAGATCATTTTGTCCCGCGGCTAATCCAGCCTTCAGAGAAGGCCAAAAGCGATGATCGTGGATTTGTGACGGGCTATTATGAACCTGAGGTTTTGGGTTCGCGGATAAAGTCAGAGCGCTTTAGTGCGCCCCTTTTACGTCGGCCTCATGATCTGGTTCGTATTGCTGATTTGGCAGAGGAAGATGTTCCTAAAGGTTGGGATCCTGAAATTCGTTTTGCTCGCCAGCTAGCAGATGGCATTGGGCCGTATCATAACCGCCAAGCAATTTCATCAGGGGCTGTTGCTGATCAAGAGCTTGAGATTGTTTATCTGGAAGACCCGGTTGACGCTTTTTTTATCCATATTCAAGGGTCAGCTCGTATCCGCTTAGATGAGGGCGGTATTATGCGGGTGAGTTATGCGGCGAAAACTGGTCATGCATATACAGCGATTGGCCGTGAGTTGATCAAACGCGGCGAAATTGCGCGCGAGAAAATGTCGATGGAGGCCATTCGCTCGTGGTTGGGTGATAACCCTGATCAGCAAGACGAAGTAATGTGGCAAAACCAATCGTACATTTTCTTTGATGAGATTGAGAACCTTGACCCCGAAGATGGCCCAATAGGTGCCGCCAACGTTCCTCTGTCATCAATGCGCTCAATGGCGGTCGATCGTTTGCTTCATACATTTGGTTCGCCAATTTTTCTCAATGCAAATTTGCAAGGCGGGTTTCAGCATTTGATGATTGGTCAGGATACAGGGTCTGCTATTGTTGGCCCTGCGCGCGGAGATATTTATTTCGGTAGCGGCCTTGAAGCGGAAAAAATTGCAGGCGCAGTTCAACATGCGGCAGATTTTTATCTCCTTTGGCCTAAAAATCAGCCCTTGTAATTCAGGCTAAAGTTGATGGCGAAAAGATCAGGAAAAAATCTAAGTTCAGAAGATCGCCGTTTGTGGAAAAAGGTCACAGATACGGTAACGCCTAGGAACATTAACTCAATAAATGTTGATGACGAGTTTTTGGCGGCTATGCAAAATACCAATAAATCAGCAAATAATGCACATATTTACATAAAAAAATCACCGCTCTCTAAAGTTGCAATGCCCTCTTATTCGCCGCCAGTTAGTCGGCAGAAATCACCGTCCTCAACAATGCCACCTTTGCTAGGATACAATAAGCGTGAGAAATCGCGGCTATCACGCGGCCACACAACTATAGATGGCAAGATCGATTTACATGGACTTACCCAAGATCAAGCTCATAAAGCTTTGCACATATTCGTTGGTCGGGCTGTTGCCAGTGGGTGGAAAAATGTGCTTGTTATCACTGGTAAAGGAACAACACATTATAACCACAGTTTAAAATCATATGGAGAATTCGGGCAAGAATCGCCAGGTGTTCTCCGGCGAAAAGTACCTTTGTGGTTAAGTGAACCTTCTTTAAGAAACATGGTTCTTGGATATGAAACTGCAAGCACATCTCATGGGGGGACTGGTGCGCTTTTTGTAAGACTAAGGAAAAAATAACAGCCCTTTCTAATGACGGTTAGGAAGGTTGTCTCCTCAAGAACCTATGAACATTTTTTATAGCTATGTGGATTAGACGATGACCCCATTTGGACAAAAAATCCGGCAGATACGCCGGACAAAAAATGTCAGTTTAAAAGAAATGGCTGAAGGAGTAGGTGTATCCAGCGCCTATCTGTCAGCACTAGAGCACGGTAAACGTGGCACACCGACTTGGGCGATGGTCCAGCGGATTATTGCTTATTTCAACATTATTTGGGATGAGGCAGAAGAACTTCAGCGGTTAGCCGAAATTTCTAATCCTCGTATTGTTGTTGATACAGCTGGCCTCGATCCAAAAGCCACAGAACTAGCCAATCGCCTATCAACGGATATTGGGCGGATTGAAGTGACAGTATTGGAAGATCTGATCTTAATGCTCGCAAAGGGCGCTGTGAACAGCCCCAGCTAATACCAGATTTAAGCCGCTATAAAATATAGCGGCTTAAATCGGCATTTTTGGCAAGATCACCAATTTCTCGATTTACGAATTCAGCGTCAATTTCCACGGTTTCGCCCGCGCGATCTGTTGCGGTGAAGCTGATGTCGTCGAGAATGCGTTCGATCACGGTTTGCAAACGGCGCGCACCGATATTCTCAACACTTGCGTTAATTGAAACCGACAAGTCTGCGATCGTATCAATAGCATCTTCTGTGAATGAGAGAGTTACCTCCTCAGTGCCTAAAAGAGCGACAGATTGTTTGATTAAGCTTGCCTCGGTATCGCTTAAGATGCTCACAAAATCGCCTTTGGTGAGTGCTTGCAGTTCCACACGAATTGGCAAACGACCTTGAAGCTCTGGCAAAAGATCGGATGGTTTTGAAACGTGAAAAGCGCCTGATGCAATGAAGAGAATATGATCGGTTTTAACGGGACCATATTTTGTTGAAACGGTTGTTCCTTCAACCAGTGGCAAGAGGTCGCGCTGAACACCTTCGCGGGAAACGTCGCCACCACGAGCACCGTCTCGCACGGCGATTTTATCAATCTCGTCTAAGAAGACGATGCCGTTATTTTCAACTGATTCCATCGCTTCAGTGACCACTTGGTCATCATCCAATAATTTATCGGATTCCTCAGCTAATAAAACTTCGTATGAATCGCGCACCATCAGTTTGCGGGTTTTCGTGCGACCGCCGAAAGCTTTGCCGAACATATCATTGAGGTTCATCACACCAATCGATCCGCCAGGCATACCAGGGATATCCATATTGGGCATCCCGCCGCCATTGTCAGCGACTTCGATTTCAATTTCTTTTTCATCCAGCTGGCCTTCGCGCAATTTTTTGCGAAAACTGTCGCGGGTTGCGGGGCTGGCTGTATCGCCGACGAGTGCATCAAGGACACGGTCTTCCGCCATTTGATGGGCTTTGGCTTCCACGTCTTTGCGCTTTTTCTCGCGGATGAGGCCGATGCCTACTTCCACAAGATCGCGGATCATTTGTTCCACGTCGCGGCCGACATAGCCAACTTCTGTGAATTTAGTGGCTTCGACTTTTAAGAACGGCGCACCAGCTAGTTTTGCAAGACGGCGCGAAATCTCAGTTTTACCAACACCGGTTGGGCCGATCATGAGGATGTTTTTTGGCATCACCTCTTCACGCATTGATCCTTCCAACTGCTGCCGCCGCCAACGGTTGCGCAGCGCAATGGCCACAGCACGTTTGGCGTCTTTTTGGCCAATAATGTAACGATCAAGTTCGGATACGATTTCGCGAGGAGAAAAATTTGTCATGCTGGTTGTTCTTCTTTGAGATCAGAAATTTGTGCAAGAGCGATCGGCGGCACACGGTTGGCAATTGCGCTTGGAACCATGGTCATAATGAGGCGTCGAAGCGGTGACCATCCAATGCCAAGGACCACCACCAAGACACCGATAAATAAGACGGGAACTGCAAATTGTAAGGAACTGTCTAAACCGAGTGCTTTGACGATTTGAGTGAAAGCCCCAGCCATATAGAGCAAGCTGGATACAAGAAATGCGCGTCGGTCTATGATGAGGGCGATCAAAGTGAGGATTGTAAACATTACCAAGATGAGAGGAATGCTAATTTGATCCCATGATCCCGTCGCCAAAATGGAATGGATCATTAGGGGTGCGGCCAATAGATGCAGCCAAAATGCATTTTCTGATAAACGGGTGACACGAATTCGGTCTTTGAGGTCGAACCTCATTGCGAAGAGGAAGACGATAAAGCCAAGTCCACCAATGACGAAACGCAGGTCATGTGCCGTAAGATTAGGCGTGATGCTATTTATGATTGAAACGCCTAGCCCAACCAGTGTGGCAGCAACCACTAACATTACAAATGGTAGGCGATATCTGGCGTAAAAGAGGGAAATGCCGATAAAGGCGCTCAAGAAGAATAAAGCGATACTTACCGCATTCAATTGAACACTTGATTGAACAAAGAGGCTCGCAGCAGGTGCCATGATTTGCATGCCGAACAAACCAGCCCATAAAGCAATCGCTAAACTTAAAAACAGGCTTGATAGGGGAAGCCGAAGTTTCCGCGTTACAATTTCAGCGATGACAATGCCAACAATCAAAAGAATGGCAGCACCCACAGCCCCTGACATAAATTCAATTAAGCTGCGTGCAGAATTTACACCTTTACTAAACGAGAGTGCATTGCCGGTGATTGCAAAATTCAAAACCGTAGCACCAACACTCAAAAACATTATGCCGAGTGCGATGAAGATGTCACGAAAACCACGGAGCAATCGAAACGGCTCGTCCCGCGTCTCAAGTTCTTGGAAGCGCGGGCTGTCGTCGTTTGCATGAACCCGTTTTGAAAAGGCATTAAGCTGTTCAGCCTGTTCACCAGTAATGATGCCTTCGCTGACTGCATTCGCAAGGTCGGTTTTATTCAGCATCCATTGTCTCCACGACGAGATTGTCATTGGTATAGACGCAAATCTCGGAGGCGATTTTCATTGATTTACGGGCAATTTCTTCGGCGCTCAAATCCATATCGCTGAGGGCGCGTGCTGCGGCGAGGGCAAAGTTACCACCTGAGCCGATGGCCGCAATCCCGCCTTCAGGTTCAAATACATCGCCCGCGCCGGAGATCATTAGGCTGACTTCCTTGTTGGCAACTAATAAAAGCGCTTCAAGATTGCGCAGATATTTGTCGGTGCGCCAGTCTTTGGCCAGCTCCACGGCTGCCCGCATAAGATTGTCTGGATATTGCTCAAGTTTGGTTTCTAACCGTTCTAAAAGCGTGAAGGCATCAGCGGTTGATCCGGCAAAACCTGCAATCACATCGCCATTGCCGATACGGCGGACTTTTCTGGAATTGGATTTTACAACGGTTTGACCCATGGAGGCCTGCCCATCGCCCGCAATCACTACTTTGCCACCCTTACGGATCATAACAATGGTTGTTGCGTGGACCTTGCCAAAGGCTGATGCGTGGTTGTTATCGCCTGAAAAGTTCATGTTTCCTCCTGCGGCCACCAGAGCGTCAGACTGATTTTAGTCTGATTTTTTGAGCCGTTGGTCAATTTCTGTCGCTTTATGTAATCACCTCGGCGTGATTTGCAAACAGCCGAGTGGGATATGCCTGTTAGGATCGCCAAAAATTTGGAGGATAATATGAAAGTCGGATTTATTGGTCTTGGTAATGTAGGTGCGAAACTTGCGGGCAGTTTGGTTCGCAATGGTTTTGATACGGTGGTGCATGATTTATCAAAAGAAGCGGCTGAACCGCTTGTCACCGCTGGCGCTGCATGGGCCAATTCACCGAAGGAGATGGCGGAAATCTGTGAGGTGGTTATCACCTGCTTACCAAGCCCAGCGGCCTGTGCGGCTGTTGTCGAAGGTGAAAACGGACTGATTGAAGGATTTTCCAAAGGCGATATTTGGCTTGAGATGAGCACGACGGATGAGGCGGAAGTAAAACGTCTCGGCGCTAAGTTGGAACCATTGGGTGTGATGGCGATGGATTGCCCTGTTTCTGGTGGGTGCCATCGGGCAGCAACGGGCAATATCTCAATCTTTGCTGGTGGCCCGCGTGAAAGTTTTGATCGGGCCTTGCCTCTGCTCACTCGCCTTGGACGCCGTGTTTTGCATACGGGGCCGCTCGGATCAGCGTCGATTTTGAAAGTCATGACCAATTATCTGGCAACGGCGAACCTTCTCACTGTTTGCGAAGCGCTCACCACGATGAAAGGCGCGGGGCTTGATATGGCGACCACCTATGAAGCGATCAAAATTTCGTCTGGCACGTCGTTCGTACATGAGACTGAGAGCCAAGTGATTTTGAACGGCAGCCGATGCGTCGACTTCACCATGGATTTGGTGCTCAAGGATATTGGCCTTTTCCAAATAATTGCAGAACGGGCAGGCATTGATCTTGAAATCTCGCCTTTGATTATTGATCTCATGAAAGATGGCCAAAACCGTTTTGGGGCACGGGCGCAATCAGACCGAATGATTGAACGGTTTGAAGAAGCAACGGGCCTTGAAATTCGTGCTGACGGCTTTCCGGCAGAATTGATGGATGATGAGCCAGAAGAAGAAGGCTATGAAATTAAGCCCGCGACGTGAAATCAGGCTGTAAATTGATGCTTCTGTGGTGACGGGGGCGAAAGTTGCTCTTCATTGAAAGCAATGTTAAGTCCCTTTTCATCAAAAATGGCTAGTTTCTGTCATTAGATAATTTGCAGAGAAGATGACCCATGCGTACTGGATCGATTAAAAGAACCACGAATGAAACTGATATTAGCGTTGAGCTGAACATTGATGGCACTGGCGCCTATGATGTTGAGACGGGCGTTGGCTTCTTTGATCATATGCTGGAACAACTTTCTCGCCATTCACTGATGGACCTTAAAGTGCGCGCCAAAGGCGATCTGCACATTGATGCTCACCACACATCTGAAGATGTGGGCATTGCCATTGGTCAAGCGTTCAAACAAGCGCTTGGCGACATGAAAGGCATCACCCGTTATGCTTCGCTCGATCTTCCAATGGACGAAACGCTAACCCGTGCGGCCGTTGATGTATCTGGTCGCCCTTATCTCGTTTGGTATGTGGATTTCACCCGCGACAAGATTGGTGATTATGACACGGAGCTTTTCCGCGAGTTCTTTATCGCTTTTGCACAAAACGCTGGCATCACGCTGCATGTTCAAAACATTTACGGCGAGAACAATCACCATATTGCAGAAACCTGCTTTAAAGCGGTTGCCCGTGTGTTGCGTATGGCAGCAACGATTGACCCACGCGCAGCAGATAGCTTGCCAACCACTAAGGGCAAATTGGGTGATTAGGGTCTAGACCTTAGAGTTTCATCGTCATTTCCTTGCACTTTCAGCTAAAATTCGCCAAATAGATATTAATCGCTTTGTCTGAATTGGAAGAGTAGTGAGCGCATGGCCGCTTATCGTGTTTTTGAATTTCCAAATGCTATGCCCGAGCAGGTGCAGGACGGCAGAAACGTCGAGCTGATACGCGACGGCTTTTCGGTCCTCGTGCTCTTGTTTCCTGTCCTTTGGCTTTTGTGGAATCGTGTATGGCTCGGCTTTGCGATTTACGTCGTTTTTCTTCTGATCTTTGTTTTAGCCAGTGAATTGATCAATCCGCTGATTGGTTTCTTTTTGAATAGCTTGCTGGGCCTGTATCTTGCCTTTGAAGGCACAAATTGGCGGGCGAAGAAATATCTTCGAAATGGCTGGCAGGAAGTGGACGTTGTTTTGGCGAGCAACTATGAGGAAGCAGAAATGCGCGCCTTTGCTAATCGTGATGATAGTGTCGTGCACGAAGTGCCAGAGCATCAAGAACAAATTCTTTCAAAACGTATTTCGCAGGCCCTGAAAAGGCCGCCATCAAAAACAAAATCAGTGATTGGGTCTTTCCCATCCCCTTCAACAAGGTCGCGTTCATGAAAATTGCCATAATTGACTACGGCTCAGGCAATTTGGCCTCAGCTGGCAAAGCCTTTGAGCGTGCCGCAAGAGAAGCAGGCTTGAACGCTGAGATTTCGATCACCTCAGATCCTGATTACGTCGCCAATGCAGACCGCATTGTTTTGCCAGGTGTTGGTGCATTTGCTGATTGCCGCAAGGGACTTGATAGTGTCGACGGAATGCTGGCATCCCTTAATGAAGCAATCATTCAAAAAGCACGTCCATTCTTAGGCATTTGCGTTGGCCACCAGCTTATGGCGAGCCGTGGGTTGGAGAAGGAAACAACAAACGGCCTTGATTGGATTAAGAGCGATGTTGTTGAAATCAAACCAAGTGACCCAACATTAAAAATTCCACATATGGGTTGGAACACGCTTGATGTGAAATTTGATCACCCAATCTTTGACGGCATTGAAACGGGTGAAAAGGGTCTGCATGCCTATTTCGTGCACTCCTACCATATGATGCCGACGGACGGCGATGTGGTTCTTGCTACCTCAAACTATGGTGGCGACATCACCGCGATGGTCGCCCATGAAAACCGCATCGGTACTCAATTCCACCCAGAAAAAAGCCAGACACTGGGTCTGGCTCTCATTGCTAATTTCTTGAAATGGAAAATTTAAGATGATCCTCTTCCCCGCCATCGATCTTAAAGACGGTGAATGTGTGCGCTTGAAGCTTGGTGATATGGATCAAGCAACGGTTTTCAATGATAATCCAGGCGCGCAGGCTAAGGCGTTTCAAGATCAAGGTTTTGAATGGCTGCATGTGGTTGACCTCAACGGTGCTTTTGCAGGCAAGCCCGTGAATGGCGATGCAGTTGATGCGATTTTGAAAAGCACAACCAATCCCGTGCAGCTCGGCGGCGGTATTCGTGATCTTAAGCAAATCGAGACGTGGCTTGATAAAGGCATCAAACGCGTCATCCTTGGCACAGTCGCGGTGCGTGATCCTGAGCTTGTTAAAGAGGCCTGTCGTTTGTTCCCCGATCAAGTGGCTGTCGGCATTGATGCAAAGGGCGGTTATGTGGCGGTTGAAGGGTGGGATGAAACATCTGAACTCACCACAATTGATCTAGCGAAGAAATTTGAAGATGCGGGTGTCTCGGCGATTATCTTCACGGATATTGACCGCGATGGTATTTTAAAAGGCCTCAATTTCCCATCCACCATTGCGCTCGGTGATGCGGTTTCTATTCCGGTTATTGCCTCAGGCGGTTTGGCGTCCATTGATGACGTAAAGCGCTTGATGGAACCTGATTGTGCGAAACTCGAAGGCGCCATTTCTGGTCGCGCCCTATATGATGGCCGCCTTGATCCAGCGGAAGCGATGGCGGTGATTAAAGGGACAGCATCATGACTCTCAAATCCCGCGTAATTCCGTGTCTTGATGTGAAAGGCGCCCGCCTCGCGCGCAACTACGTAGTAGTGAGCACGGGCAAACGTAAGAATCGACGCGATGGAGGATTATCCGTATGACTCTCAAATCTCGTGTCATCCCCTGCCTAGATGTAAAAGACGGTCGCGTCGTTAAGGGTGTGAACTTCGTTGATCTTATGGATGCTGGCGATCCGGTTGAAGCGGCAAAGGCTTATGATGCGGCGGGCGCTGATGAGCTGACTTTTCTCGACATCACTGCCTCATCTGATAACCGCGATACAATCTTCGATGTGGTGCGCGAAACGGCGGAACATTGTTTCATGCCGCTCACTGTTGGTGGTGGCGTGCGCAAGGTGGAAGATATTCGCAAATTGCTTTTGGCAGGTGCTGATAAAGTTTCGATCAATACGGCAGCCGTGAAAAACCGTGATTTCGTCAATGAAGCTGCCAACAAGTTTGGCAATCAATGCATTGTCGTCGCAATCGACGCGAAAGCCGTGGGTGATACTTGGGAAATTTTCACCCATGGTGGCCGTGAACCAACGGGTATCAACGCAATTGAATTTGCCAAAGACATGGCCGCACGTGGGGCGGGCGAAATTTTGCTCACCAGCATGGACCGCGATGGCACGAAGTCGGGTTTTGACAACAAAGTCACACGCGCAATTGCGGACAGCATTTCCATTCCAGTGATCGCCTCAGGCGGTGTCGGTGAGCTTGATCATTTTGTCGATGGTGTGAAAGAGGGCGGTGCGAGCGCTGTGCTTGCTGCATCGGTTTTTCACTTTGGTACTTTCACTATTGGCCAAGTGAAGCATCATATGGCAAAAGCTGGTATAGACATGCGACTTGACGGTCTTGCTTGAGGCAATTTTTATGACCAAATTCACCTTAGAACAATTGGACGCCATTATTGATGAGCGGGCGAAGGCCGGCGATGGATCGTCTTATACGGCGAGCCTTATTCATAAAGGCGTCAAAAAATGTGCGGAAAAACTGGGCGAAGAAGCAACAGAAGCGGTTATTGCGGCTGTTACAAACGATCGGGCGGAACTTACGAAAGAATCCGCCGATGTGCTTTATCACCTTTTAGTCCTACTCAAAGTTTCCGATATTGAACTTGATGATGTATTGAAAGAACTTGAACAGCGCACCGCGCAAAGTGGCCTTGCTGAAAAAGCGTCACGTGGTGAATAGAGCCAATTAGAAAAGATTGCGGGCAAGTGTTGGATAAAGCGGTAGACGATAAGCTAACGCCCCACCGTGTTTTTGAAAAAGAAACATGGGCGGCTTTACGCGCAGATCAAACCTTGCCTTTGTCATTAAATGACCTTGCCAAGCTGCGTTCCCTCAATGACCCCATCTCATTGGAAGAAGTGCAAGAAATCTACATGCCGCTTTCGAGACTGCTTTCTATGCATGTGGAGGCTGCTAAAAAACTTCATCGGCAGCGGCTTGAATTTTTGAATTTAGAACATACGCCAAAGACAGCGTTTGTGATTGGTATTGCGGGTTCTGTCGCGGTTGGAAAATCAACAACGGCGCGCATTCTTCAAGCTCTTCTGTCGCGGTGGCCAAGCTCGCCAAAGGTTGATCTGGTGACGACAGACGGGTTTCTTCATCCAAACAAAGTGTTGGAAGAACAAAATTTGATGAGCCGGAAGGGTTTTCCTGAGAGTTATGACTTACCCGCATTGTTGCGTTTTTTGTCAGATATCAAAGCAGGCAAAGCGCGGGTAGAAGCGCCGGTTTATTCGCATTTTTCTTATGATATTGTGCCAGACGAAAAAATCTATGTGGAACAGCCAGATATTTTAATCCTCGAAGGCCTCAACGTTTTGCAAACTCGCGCCTTGCCCAAGGATGGGGAAGCTGTTCCGTTTGTTTCTGATTGTTTTGATTTTTCGGTCTATATTGATGCAGATGAGAAAAACATCTCGCAGTGGTATCTAGAACGCTTCATGAAATTGAAGGACAGCGCTTTCCATAATCCAGAATCATATTTTCATCATGTCGCGGCCATGTCCCATAAAGAAGCGAGAGAAATGGGCGAGCATTTGTGGAATACGATCAATCGCGTCAATCTTGTCGATAATATTCAACCGACCCGACCACGCGCCAGTTTAATCCTGCGTAAAGACGAAAACCATATGATCGAATCAGTGAGTCTACGCAGGCTTTAGCGTCGATTATCGAAGAACTAATAAAATTACTGTTTTGGCGGGTTGATTTTTCCGTCCAAAAGACTGATATCCAGCTTAAATTGATCCATTAAAAATTGGGACAGCCATGTCTGACGAAAACACTCAATATCCAGACGAAGACGAAAACTCAAATGTTGAATCGCTCTTTGACAATCCAGAAGATGAGATGAGCGAAGAGGAATTCGACGCGGCAATTGAAAAAGAAGAGCAAGAAGCCGCTGCCGCTCCAAAGCCGCGTGATCCCGCAGATGTGATCGTGGCCCTCAACGAAGAAAATACAGAGCTTAAAAACAAAGCTATGTCCTTGCTTGCTGATATGGAAAATTTGCGCCGCCGTACAGAGCGTGAAGTTAAAGATGCTCGCCAATACGCGGTAGCAAACTTTGCGCGTGATATACTCAGCGTCAGCGACAATATGAGCCGTGCTTTGCAAGCCTTGCCAGATGATGCGCGTGAAGGCGCAGACGAAACGCTCAAAACCTTGCTTGAAGGCGTTGAGATGACAGACCGTGATTTGCAAAACCAATTGTCTAAAAACGGTGTTATTCAACTCTCTCCTGAAGGTGAAAAATTCGATCCGAATTTCCACCAAGCAATGTTTGAAGTGCCAAATACTGAAATTCCAAATGGTACTGTTGTGCAAGTGGTGCAGGCTGGTTACCAAATTGGCGAACGAGTGCTTCGTCCTGCAATGGTCGGTATTTCTAAAGGTGGCCCGAAAGTAGCGGCTGCGCCAGTAGCGGAAGAAGCGCCAGAAGCAAACCCATCGGTCGATAAATCAGTCTAGCGCTTTGCGCTAGACATTGTTATTTGGCTGGCTCTGTATTGCTTAGAGGTGTTTTTAGTTAAGATCGTAATCGCGATCGAATTCTTGGAACAAAGTTGGCTCATCAAGAAAGCGCGCTAATTCATCAGCAGCGTGTTTTAATGTTCCACCGCCAAATACGATCCGGAGACTTGGATCGATATTGCTCCGTTTGCATTCATTGACTAGTGCTTCCGTACTTTGGAGGCGCTGAATACGCTTTATATAATTTTTGGCTTGTTTTTTACGCTGTTGTAATGCGCATAAACGGCGACGCATTTTTTCAGCACTAATTTCATTGGTAGCCGTTAGCAGCATGTGCTGTTTTTTGACCGCACTTTTTATTTGCTTGTCGATCCTGCGGGCAATCATCAAGGCATCATTTTCATATGTTTTTAAAGAGGTAATCGTCTGGGACACGCAATCTTGTGCATGCCCATCGTGTCCCTGCGTTAATCGACTTGAAAAGTCCCACATATTTAGCCTCTGTAATATACTCGACTATATAAGTATAATCGACTTGAACGGGGTTCATTTCACTGGGTAACATTCTTGTGAACAATGTTCAATAGTAATATGGGCCCACATTCCAATTTTTAGTTGTCTTTGAATGGTATTCAATATCTCTTTGACTAACTGTATATTGCTGATTATTAACGGCTATTGAGTTTTTTCGCTCTAATGAAGAGAATTAAATGGAACAAAACTACCGGGATGAAATGAGAGAAAAACTCATCCTAGCGACAATCAATAGAATTGAGATATCAGGGACAAGCGGTGTACATGCGCGCGATTTGGCGAGTGAGGTCGGCTGTGCGGTTGGAACAATTTATAATCTTGTCGGCGACCTTGATAATCTCATCCTTCTGGTATGCGAGCGGACTCTTGAAGAATATCAGGTATTTGTGACAGATCAATTTCAGGAGCAGCGAAAAAACGGCGCAACAAACCTTCAATTGTTAGAGGCATTAGGTGCTTCTTATGTGGATTTCTCTTCTCTTCATCGTTTGCGCTGGCAAGCAATTTTTGAAGTTCGATATAAAGAAGATAGCGATTTTCATCAAATCTATGCAACAGAACAACGGCAACTTTTGCGCCTCATTACAGATGTTCTTGCCGACATTAGCGCTGGCGTTGATGAGAAGGAATTAGCAGATATTGGTCGCGCCCTTTGGGCTTCAGTTCATGGTATAACCATGCTGGCTGTGACAAATCCAAGAGGCGCCCTGCCTAGAGAAAAAATCCTTGCTCAATGTAATTTAATTATTCATCCCGTTGTTAAAAGCTTGGAAATACGCGCAAAGGCTAAAACCTAATCAACTTACTCAGGTTCTGTCACACGTCTAAGCGTTAAATTAATCCGCCCGCCATTTTTTAACAGTGTTGAAGTATCGGGGTAGATACGATCGACGCCGTGAAAACAAAGCCGGCTTTTTCCACCCATTATAATAATATCGCCGCTCTCCACCTTTAAAGAGGCGGTTGGTCCACCCCGCACGTCTTCACCTGCCCGAAAGCGACAAGTTTCGCCGAGAGAAATTGATATCACGGGTGCAGAAAAATCTTCTTCAGTGCGATCTTGATGCAACCCCATTTTGGCCTCGCGATCATAAAAGTTGATGAGGCAGGCTTCTGGTGGATAGGGGTAGTCCGAAAATTCTTCCCATACTTGTTGCACCTTTTGCGGCATATCAGGCCACGGAGCGCCGGTTACAGGGTGTGTCGGCTGATAGCGATAACCTCTTTCTGTGTCTGTGACCCATCCAAGCGGCCCGCAATTAGACATGCGAACTGACATTTTCTTGGCTGTTGTTGGCATTGTTGGCCGAAAAAGGGGGGCGGATTTGAGTAGTTCGCGAATCTCATCTCGCAGCTCTTCTTGCTCCTTGCGGGTAAGATATCCGGGTATGTGACGAACACCATTTGGTAAAATTAACATTTTCCTGCCTATCTGAGTAATTTTCCGCGATCTGGTGCTTGCAGTCCGCTACAGGTATTCTTATATACCTTCCGAACCGCGTAAGCGGGTGGGGCTTGTTGTTTATTGGTTGAAATTAACAACGAACTAGACCCAATTCCGCTACAAATATTGCATTAGAAGCCTGCTGGTTGAAAGACCAGGCCTTTAGGGGTTGTAGAACGCTTAAAAAAGGTTCACACAACGGCTTGCTTTTTAAGGAGACGAATATGGCTAAAGTCATTGGTATTGACCTTGGAACCACTAATTCTTGCGTTTCAGTAATGGACGGCAAGGAACCTAAGGTAATCGAGAACGCAGAAGGTGCGCGTACAACGCCATCTATGGTGGCATTTTCAGAAGACGGAGAGCGCCTTGTTGGTCAGCCAGCAAAACGGCAAGCTGTTACCAACCCTGAAAATACACTTTTTGCAGTGAAGCGTTTGATTGGTCGTCGTTTCGAAGACCCAACCGTTGGTAAAGACAAAGATCTCGTCCCATTCAAAATTGTCAAAGGTGACAATGGTGATGCATGGGTTGAAGCAAGCGGTGATAAATATTCTCCATCACAAGTATCAGCAATGATCCTTCAGAAAATGAAGGAAACAGCTGAAAGCTTCTTGGGCGAAACAGTAGAGCAAGCCGTGATCACGGTTCCTGCTTACTTTAACGATGCGCAGCGACAGGCAACAAAAGATGCTGGTAAAATTGCTGGCCTTGAAGTGCTTCGCATTATCAACGAACCAACAGCGGCGGCGCTGGCTTATGGTCTTGATAAAAACGAAGGCAAAACAATTGCTGTTTATGACCTTGGTGGCGGTACATTCGATGTTTCAGTTCTTGAAATCGGCGATGGCGTTTTTGAAGTTAAGTCGACCAATGGCGATACTTTCCTTGGTGGTGAAGATTTCGATATGCGTTTGGTCAACTATTTGGCTGATGAGTTCAAAAAAGAACAAGGCATTGACCTACGTGGCGACAAACTAGCGCTACAGCGTTTGAAAGAAGCAGCAGAAAAAGCAAAAATCGAGCTTTCAGCTGCGGCACAAACTGAAATCAACTTACCGTTCATTACAGCTGATGCGTCTGGTCCTAAGCACCTGACCTTGAAGCTAACACGTGCGAAATTTGAAACACTGGTTGATGATTTTGTTCAGCGTACAATTGGTCCGTGTAAGTCAGCTCTTAAAGATGCTGGTTTGAAAGCTGCTGAGATCGACGAAGTCGTTCTTGTTGGCGGTATGACACGCATGCCTAAAATCCAAGAAGCTGTAAAACAGTTCTTCGGCAAAGAGCCTAATAAGGGTGTGAACCCGGATGAAGTGGTTGCCATGGGTGCCGCTATTCAAGCGGGTGTTTTGCAAGGCGACGTTAAAGACGTTCTTCTTCTCGACGTCACACCATTGTCTCTCGGCATTGAAACGCTCGGTGGCGTGTTCACACGCTTGATCGACCGCAACACAACAATCCCGACGAAGAAGGGTCAAACTTTCTCAACCGCTGATGATAACCAAAATGCTGTGACAATTCGCGTTGCCCAAGGTGAACGTGAAATGGCAGCGGATAACAAAAATCTTGGTCAATTTGACCTTGTTGGTATTCCGCCAGCACCACGCGGTGTTCCGCAAATCGAAGTAACCTTCGATATTGATGCGAATGGTATTGTGAATGTGTCTGCGAAAGACAAAGGCACAGGCAAGGAACAACAAATTCGTATTCAAGCATCTGGCGGTTTGTCCGATGATGATATCGAACAAATGATCCAAGACGCTGAAGCAAATGCTGATGCGGATAAGAAGAAACGCGAATCTGTTGATACGATAAACAACGCTGAAACGATGATCCATTCTGCTGAGAAATCTTTGGCAGAGTTTGGTGATCAGGTAGGCGAGAGCGATCGTCAGGCGATTGAAGACGCAATTACAGCTTTGAAAACTGCGATTGAAGGCGACGACATCGATAATGATGATGTTCAAGCAAAATCAGAAACATTGGCACAAGCAAGCATGAAGCTTGGTGAGGCGATGTATCAGTCTGAGCAAGCTGCAGCTGAAGCAGATGCAGCAGCAGATGCAGCAGGCGATGACCATGATGACGACGTTATGGACGCTGATTTTGAAGACGTTTCAGACGATGATGAAGACAAGCGCTCAGCGTAGTTTTTTGATTGATTTTACTAGAAATCCTGGCACCTCTCAGAAGTGCCCGGATTTGTTGTTTAGTAGGATAAATCAATGATTGTGGTTCTTGCGCAGGCTTTTCCCCCGCGTCCAGGGGGCATACAAAACTTGCTGGCAGGAACGGCTGAATATATTGCAGAAGCCGGCCATGATGTGACAGTACTTGCTGATGGTGACCAATCAGCACAGCATTGGGATCGCGAAACGAAGACCCCCTATGACGTAGAACGTTTTGGCGGCATCAAATTTTTAAGGCGTCGTCGCAAACTAAAACGCCTAAACCAAATAGTGAGCGAACGACCCGTTGAGGCTATTTTCGCTGACAGTTGGAAAAGCTTGGAATTATTGAGCTCTTATAATTGCCCAATTGTCGTTTGGGCACATGGGAATGAGTTTTCCCAGACCTCCAAAAAGCACAAAAGAATATCCAATGCTTTGTTAAAAGCAGACCATATTATGTTTATCTCTTTAGAAACGAAAAGCCGTGCGGCGGCATTTTTATCTGAGAAAACATCCCATAGTATCGTGCATCCTCCAATCCACAAATCTTCTCCAGCATCTACGCAAGACACTCAAAAAGCTGCAGCAGTATGGCAGGATAGCTATCCAAAGCTGATCAGTTTAGCCCGCTTGGTTGAGTTGAAAGGTATTGATCGTGCAATTGAAGCGATGCCGGAAATCCTGAAACAATATCCTAAAGCAAAACTCATCATTGCTGGTATTGGAGAGGATCAAGGACGATTAGAAAATCTCGTAAAAGATCTAAAAATTGAACCTTCTGTTTCTTTTATTGGCTGGATAGAGGGAGGGTTTAAAACAGCTCTCTTAGATGAGGCTGATCTTTTTTTACAACCAGGTCGTCAGATTGCTGAAGAACGTGAAGGATATGGCATTAGCTATATTGAAGCCGCCCTTCATGGTTTGCCCTCGATCTCGGGAAACGCCGGTGGGGCACCAGAAGCGATTATTGATGGGAAAACGGGATTGGTGGTTGATGCCTCAACATCAGCTCATGTTGGACAAGCGGTACTGGCAATTCTCAACGATAAATCAAAACATAACGCCATGCGCAAAGAAGCGCGTGAACATGGACAAACGCACCTTTGGGAAAACAGAATTGTCGACGTCTTGAGAGCGGCAGGGCTGGAGCCAAAGGATAACTATTAAAGCGCACAAAGCTCTTGATCGTTGGAAGAAGCAACTCAAACTGGCTACAATTGGTTAAGACTAAAGAGACGGTGTGGGGTGATGTTTCATTCTTTCGTTCAAAATATATTCGCTATAAGAGACCATGATGCGTAATTTATCTTTATTCGTAATCACTAAGAATGAACAAGCTAATTTAGGCCGATGTCTTGAACTGGCAAAGCCACTTGTTGATGAAATTGTGGTTTTAGATTCTGGCAGTACAGATAAAACTCAAGAAATTGCGGAACAATTTGGAGCCAAGTTTTCATTCCGTCAGTTTGATGGATTTGGTCAACAAAAACGTGCTGCTGAATCCCTTTGTAAAAACGACTGGGTACTTAATCTCGATGCGGATGAATTTTTGACACCAGAAGTCATCGCCGAAATCACCCATTTTCTCTCCAGTGATATGCCCCAGCGTTATAATGGAGCGCGGGTGAAGACGGTTGGGATTTATCCTCACCATGAAAAACCGCGTTTTTTCGCTGATTATCATAATTATATTAGGCTTTATAACCGCCAACTTCTAAGTTACCCCGATCATCCGACCAAAGATGCAATTGTGGTGACGAGTGAGAAATGCATTCATCAACTCAAGAATATTATACTCCATCGTTCTTTTCCTGATCTCAAAACATTGAATGATAAGGCACGCGGTCGGACTAGGTTTTATTTTCAAAATGAAAAACCTAAATCCCACTTTTTCAATATTCTAAGAATGGTGTTTGAGTTCCCGCTGGCTTTTTTCAAATGCTATATTCTACGTCGGCATTTCACGGGTGGGCTCTACGGTGCAAAAATTTCTTATATATATGCGAAATATCGGTTTATTAGGATTGTTCAACGCGTTGTGAAACGTGCTCTGGTTTAAGTATGGATCGAGGTCTTAATCTCTCCTGCCCTATAAACCCGCAAATCCTTTGCAAAACGTGATGTCGTGAACTATATCAACATTACTTTGGATGGTCCTAACAAGTAGGTCCATGATATCAGGACAATTTGGGAAGTTTATCTTTAAATGGCACAAGCCGATTTTTATGAAACACTAGGCGTTTCTAGCGATGCTGATGAAAAGACACTCAAGAGTGCTTTTCGAAAGCAGGCTATGAAATACCACCCAGATCGCAATCCGGGTGATGATGCCGCTGAGGCTAAGTTCAAGGAATTGAATGAAGCCTATGAAACGCTGAAAGACCCGCAAAAGCGCGCTGCCTATGACCGATTTGGTCATGAAGCCTTCACCCAAGGTGGTGGCGGGCAAGGCGGTGGATTTGGCGGCGGCGATTTCGGTGGCTCTATGTCAGATATTTTCGAAGAATTCTTCGGCGATGTTATGGGTGGCCGTCGTGGCGGCGGTAATGCCGGACGTGGTTCTGATTTGCGCTTCAATATGGAAGTAACCCTTGAAGAAGCCTATGAGGGTAAAAACGCCGAAATATCCGTTCCAACATCGGTCACCTGTGACGGATGTACAGGTTCTGGTGCTAAAGCGGGCACCAGCCCGAAAACTTGCCCAACCTGTGGCGGCGCAGGTCGCGTGCGCGCAAGTCAGGGCTTTTTCTCTGTTGAGCGTACCTGTGCAACGTGTCAGGGGCGCGGTGAGGTGATTACTGATCCTTGTGATTTATGTCACGGCGCGGGTAAAGTCTCTCAAGACCGTACATTGTCGGTCAATATCCCAGCCGGTATTGAAGATGGAACGCGTATTCGCTTAGCCGGCGAAGGTGAAGCTGGAACGCGCGGTAATGTATCTGGCGATCTTTATATTTTCATCTCGATTATACCCCATGAGTTCTTCCAGCGTGAAGGGGCAGATTTGTTCTGCCGTGTACCTCTTTCAATGACAACAGCCGCCCTTGGTGGCCAGTTTGAAGTGGCAAGTGTTACGGGTGCAAAGACACGGGTTAAAATTCCTGAAGGCACACAAGCTGGTAAGCAATTCCGGCTTAAGAGCAAAGGCATGCCTGTATTGCGTTCGTCACAAATGGGCGACATGTATATCCAAGTTATGATCGAAACGCCGCAAAATCTTAGCCGCCGTCAGCGTGAATTGTTGGAAGAATTCGAAAGCGAATCTTCCGCCAATAACAGCCCTGAATCAGCAGGATTCTTTACTCGCATGAAAGACTTTTTCACGGGTGCCGATGGAGAGTAGCTCTTTTTTATCTCGCATAGGTTGCAAGGTGAGTTAAGGCCGCTTATATCCACTTAAGTATTAGATATGGCGTTTGAACTATTATGATTGATGACATCCTGCCAGTTAAAAGCTCGGTTAAAGCTTTTAGAAAACTAAAATTAAAGCCAGCTTCTGTTGTTAGGCGGGTTCGTCAAGATACGCGCTTTATCAAAAATTGGTTGGGAAACCCATTGAAAACGGGCGCAATTGTCCCATCAAGCGTAGAGCTTGCGAACGCAATGGCATCCTTTGTGCCTTTGGGTACAGATTTACCCGTTTTAGAAATTGGACCTGGTACTGGCGTTGTTACTCAAGCGTTGCTTGATCATGGTGTGAAGCCGGAAAAGCTAGTGGCGATTGAATATAGCGCTGATTTTTGCACGCTTATACGGGATAAATTTCCAGATATTGATGTGATCAATGGCGACGGCTTCAATGTTCAGGAAACACTTTCCAAGCATTTTGAAACTCAACCGCGCTTTGCAGCCGTAGTGTCCAGCTTACCACTTCTCAACAGCCCAAAGGACAAGCGGCAAGCATTGTTAGCCGAAATCCTCGAATTGCTCGACGGTAATCCTTTCATTCAATTTTCATATGGTTTGCGTGCACCAGTTGCCACGCCGCGCGATGTGAGTCTTGAAAAGACATCTTGGATCGCCCGTAATATTCCGCCTGCACGGGTTTTTGTCTATCGCGGGCAAAGTCAAAAGACCTAATTTCCGCCTTACGCTGTTTTGTTATATATCTCAGACTAGGTGTGGACTATTTTGGAGGATACTATGACGGCGAAAATTTTGGTAATCCCTGGCTCTATCCGTAAAGGATCGATAAACGATAAATTAGCGGAAGCATTGGTTGCGGATTTGAATAATCGTGACGCGAACGCCATCAAAGTGTCTCTTAAAGATTACCCCTTTCCCATTTACAATGCAGATATAAAAACGCCGCAAGAAGTAATCGATCTTGCCAAGAAATTTGCGGATGTTGATGGCTTAGTTTTTGTCTCGCCAGAATATAATGCGTCAATTTCTCCTTTATTGAAAAACGCGATTGATTGGGTGAGCACGTCAGGCATTGGCGATGGGCAAGGCTATGGCCCTTTTACCGATAAAGTCTGCATGATTGGGTCTGCTTCACCGGGAGATGGGGCTGGTCGTCGTGGCCTCTATCATTTACGGGCCGTATTGATGAATGTGGGTGCAGAGATTATCACGCCGCAAATATCTGTCGGACTTGCTGGCACTGCATTTGATGATGACGGGGCTTTGATCAATGAAACGGCGCGAAAATTCGCTGATAAAGCGGTTTCGGACCTTCTTCTTTCCATCAAACGTGTTAAAGCCGTTGCACGTTCTTGAACCTTAAATTTGTGAGCCTCCATGTCTGATTTTGATATCCGAAACCCATCTGCGCGCGACCGTCTTATTGTGCCGCTTGATGTGCCAACGGTTGATGATGCGCGCAATGTTGTGAAGGATTTAGGGGACAGTGTCAGTTTTTATAAGCTGGGGTTTCAAATATTGTATGGCGGCGGATTTGACCTGGTTACTGAGCTTAAAGATCAGGGCAAACAAATCTTCATCGATCTGAAGTTATTGGATATCGACAACACGGTGAAAAGCGGTGTTGAAAGCTTAAAACGTCTTGGTGGCACCTTCCTGACGATCCACGCTTATCCTCATGCCATGCAGGCGGCAGTTGATGCGCGCGGGGATGATGATTTGAAGCTCTTGGGCGTAACTGTCATGACCAATTTGGATGATGAGCGTTTGCAAGAAGCAGGTTACAAGGACAAAGCTGGGTCGTTGGTTATTAAGCGGGCATCGCAAGCAAATCAAATCGGTATGGATGGCGTTATTTGTTCAGCGGCAGAAGCAAGTGCAATCCGCGCAACAGTTGGTCCCGACCTTCTGCTTGTGACCCCTGGTATTCGTCCAGCAAATGCGAGTGCAGATGATCAACGTCGCATTATGACCCCCAAATTAGCGATTGAGAACGGAAGTAACTATTTAGTGGTTGGCAGACCGATCTTGAATGCTGATAATCGACGAGCTGCAGCGGATGCAATCGTCGCGGAAATTGAAGACGCACTTTAAAATTACTTTTGGGAGAGAGACATGGCTAAAGGATATTGGATTGCTCGCATGGATGTGAACGATGTTGAGCGTTATCAAGATTATGTCACGGGTGCAGCCACGGCCTTTGCAAAATATAAGCCTAAGTTTTTGGTGCGTGGTGGTGATGTAAGTGAGCTTGAAGGTAAAAGCCGCACACGCAATGTGGTCATTGAGTTTGAAAGCGTTGAACAAGCCCACGCTTGTTACAATGAACCGGAATATCAAGCAGCAAAAGCAATTCGCAACTCTGTGGCAGATGGTGAATTAATCATCGTTGAAGGCCATGACGGTTAAGCGCAACAAATAGGACTGTAGGTTTAACGTGTCAGACATGAAATTAGTGGTTGTAGGCGCAAGTGGTCGTATGGGCCTCGCCTTAATTAGAATGATCAACGAGGTTGAAGGCGTAACCTTAGTTGCAGCCGTTGAGCGTGAGGGCGCACCTGCTGTTGGCCAAGATGCAGGCGTGCTCGCAGGCTTGTCTGAACCGCTGGGTATCACCGTTACTGATGACGCACTAAACGCTTTCTTGAATGCGGATGGCGTGATTGATTTTACGGCACCAGCAGCCACCAACCAATACGCAGAATATGCAGCACAAATGCGCATTGTTCATGTGATCGGGACAACTGGTTGCTCTCCTGAGGATGAGGAAAAGCTGCAAGCAGCTGGCCGTCATGCTGTGGTAATTAAATCAGGTAATATGAGTTTAGGTGTAAATTTGCTGGCCGTCTTAGTGCGCCAAGCGGCCAAGGCACTAGATGCTGATTTTGATCTTGATGTCTTAGAAATGCACCATAAGCATAAAGTGGATGCGCCATCTGGCACCGCTCTTCTTCTTGGCGAAGCAGCAGCTGAAGGACGGGGCATCGATTTGGAAGAAAACTCTGTGCGCTCGCGTGATGGTTATACCGGCGCTCGCGAAAAAGGCTCTATTGGTTTTGCAACGCTCAGAGGTGGTTCAGTTGTTGGTTCCCATTCCGTCATATTGGCGGGTGAAGGGGAGCGGATTGAGCTTAGTCACATTGCAGAAGACCGCGCAATTTTTGCCCGAGGCGCTGTCAAAGCTGCACTATGGGGCATGGGTAAGAAACCGGGTTATTACAACATGGCAGATGTTCTCGGTCTGCCGAAAGATGTTTAAAGGAAAAGATATGCCACAAACACTCGTTCTCGTCCGTCACGGACAAAGTGAATGGAATTTGAAAAACCTCTTCACTGGATGGCGCGACCCTGATTTGACCGAAAAAGGCGTTGAAGAAGCAATCGAAGGTGGCCGTAAGCTGAAAGCCAAAGGCATCAGTTTTGATATCGCATTTACATCTGTATTGCAGCGTGCGCAAAAGACCTGTGATTTGATCCTCAATGAGATTGGTCAGCCGGATCTTGAGACCATTAGAGATCAAGCGCTCAACGAACGAGATTATGGCGATCTGGCTGGTCTCAACAAAGATGATGCCCGCGCAAAATGGGGTGACGAGCAAGTTCACATTTGGCGCCGCTCTTATGATACCCCGCCCCCAGGTGGTGAAAGCTTGAAAGATACAGGCGCGCGGGTTTGGCCTTATTTCTTGCATGACGTTTTGCCGCAAGTAATGGGTGGCAAGACTGTTCTTGTTGCAGCCCACGGCAATTCTTTACGAGCATTGGTTATGGCGATGGAAGGCCTAGCGCCAGAAGCAATTCTTAAAAAGGAAATCGCAACAGGCGTTCCAATGATCTATACGCTCAACGATGACACTAGCTTGGCAAGCGTTGAAATTCTCGACTAGTTTGAAGGATTAGTTCGTTGCTGCTGGCCAATTTTTTCAAATTTCACTGGCAGATGATCTTGATAACAGCAGGCATTATTGCCTGCTGGGATTTTGCGTTTGTATTTCCCGTCAAAATACTCGTTATTTTTCTCCATGAATTCGCCCACGGTGTTGCGGTCATTTTGACAGGTGGAACATGGGAAAACCTGTCCCTTAATGTAAATCAGGGTGGCCACGTTTTATTTCGAGGTGGCAACCGCTTTGTTATTGCTTCTGCTGGATATTTAGGGTCGCTGTTTTTTGGTGTCGTTTTATTCGTTGCTGCGGTGCGCACCAATTTCGATCGTTATGTTCTCGGCTTCCTTGGTGCCGTCATGATTTTAGTGGCGGCAATCTATTCACGAGAGATGTTTCCCTTGCTTTTTTGCATCTTGTTTGGTGTTGCGATGATCGTGATTGCATGGTTCGCGCATTCATTGGTGAGTGATTTATTGCTCAGGATTTTTGGCCTCGTAAGCATGATCTATGTGCCATACGATATTTTCAGCGACACCATACAACGTTCACATGTCAGATCAGATGCAAGAGTCATTGCCGAAGAAATTGGCGGTGCAACGGTTTTTTGGGGCGGCTTATGGTTGCTGATTAGTGTTGTCGTAATATTGGTGACGATCAAGTTTTGCCTCAGTGATGAAAGCAATTTGTTTTCAATTAGGAAAAAGAACCCGCCAGTAATTTGAAACTTAATAGCGTGTTCGAAGAACGTCGGCCGACTGAATAATTCAATAATTTCAAATAGATGTGATATTTTGTCGATAAATATAGTACGAAATATACCAAAGGAAAATATTACTAGGAAAATATATTTATTAATTAAGTAAATATTGCCCATAATATAGTATTTCCATCATAGACTCTCCTATTTGTGCTGTGTTACAGAAATTAACTGTAAAGGAGTTCTGGAGTGTCTAGATTTGCGACGTTTGTATGCATGTATTTGCGTGTTGCTATTCATGGGTTGGTCTCATGCCGCATTTGCACAATCATTCAGTGAGCGGGCTAAGGGGTATTTTAAACCTGAATGGCACGGCTTACTAACCCCCTGCGATGGTAATTGTGCGGTTGGTATATACGGCGGCGCTTTATTGGAAACGGGTCTGTTCGATGCTTTGACGGGTCGAGTGTCAATTACGGATATTGAATTCGATGATGATTTTTTGATTGCCGTAACTGCGTCGAAGCGCTTTCTTACACTGGCAAACCATGTGCACTTAGAATTAGAGATCGGCGCTGCTCAGCGATTTGGTGTTCAAGATGAGCAAGAGTTTTGGATTGCGCCCTATATCCGATATGATGGTTTTTTCTGGAACAAGTACCTATACACAAGCATCGCTATTAATACGGGTTTGAGCATTGCAACAGACGTTTCTGCGGTTGAAGAGGCTAGAGGTGGAGCTGCAGGGGGCGATAGAGTTTTGCATTTTCTGTCACCAGAAATTACATTTGCTTTGCCTGATCGAAGAGACATCCAAGCAACTCTCCGCCTGCACCACCGATCCGGGGCGTTTGGTGTCGTGAGCGATACAAGAGGCGGTGCGCAATATGTAACGTTTGGCTTGAGAAAGCACTTCTAGCCATCAGTTGAGACGCCAGTTTCCCATCCTAAAATCGCTTGTTTGCGGGTTAATCCCCAGTGATATCCACATAGTTTCCCCGTTGTCCCCAGTACGCGGTGGCAAGGCACAACGAATGAAATTGGGTTTTTGCCAACGGCTGTTCCCACAGCACGGGCTGCCCCTTTGGGTTTATCCAAGTGAAGGGCAATGTCGCCATATGTCGTGGCTTTGCCGAAGGGTATTTTGAGTAAGGTCTCCCAGACACGAACTTCAAAATCGGTACCAATGAAAACCACTCGTAGCGGTTGGTCTGGCTGCCATTCTTCACGGCTGAATATACGAGCAAGGTACGGTGCGGTTTTGGCACTATCCTGATTGTAGCTAGCATTCGGCCAACGGCGGGCCATATCTTCAAACGCTTCAGCTTCTTCACCCTCGTCGCAAAAGGCAAGGCCGGCGAGCCCTTGGTCGGTGACCATCACCAATGCTAACCCGAAGGGTGAGGGATGAAACGCCCAATAAATCGAAACGCCACCACCCTTGGCTTTATAAACACCGGGGCTCATGGCCTCGTGGGAGACAAACAGATCGTGCAAACGGCCCGGACTTGAAAGGCCAACCTCATAAGAGGTGTCCAGAATGCTGGAGGCATCACGGAGCATGTGTTTGGCGTGGTCCAGAGTGAGGGCTTGTAAGAAGGACTTTGGCGAAATACCGGCCCAACGTTTAAATAACTTCTGTAAGGAAAACGGATCTTCACCGATTGCTTTGGCCAGTGTTTCAAGGTCTGGCTGCGCTTTTGCATTCTCAGTCAAATATTCGATTGCGGCTCTTACCACAGCATAATCAAGCGAATTATCTAAGTGATCCATATCTGCTGAGATTTGTGACATAGCCTATTCCTTTCCAACGTGGCGAAAGGCTACTCAACCGCACAATTTAACACCACCCGAAACTTGTACATCCTGGCTTTTACACCCGCTTATCGTTTTGCTTCAAACAATGCAGCGCTAAAGGCTTTAGCGAAGGTGGTCTTATCGTCGGGATTTAGAAACTGCCCAAGGCTTGCCCGTTCGCCGCGCGCTGTGACGGAGATTTTCGTGACGATATCATCTTCATCGCGTGAAAGATGGAGTTTAACCCAGTAGGGATTGAATATAATTTCCTGAGTTTTCCCACGAGTAGAAACGCGCCGAATAATCAGAGCATCTTGGCGCACGATGATTTCTTCATAGGCTTTTGCTGAAAGATAATTGGCTCGAAAAGCGATATAAAGCAGCAGTACATCAAGGCCCAAAAATGCGAAGACTGGCCATGCACCAACCATGACATAGAAAAAGCCCATACAAAAACACGTGCCACCAAAAAGCAGCATCAAAATAATGAAACCGTTTTGGCTAAGTGAACGGTAGGGCCTAAGCGTTGCGGAGAAAATTTCCACAAACGGCTCACTGCTCTTTCCGTTTTCGCTTAAGGGCTTTACATCTGTAACCATAATAATTGCTAGTATAGAAATCTGATGACAGACGCCAAGCCAAAAATGAAAAAATCTACGCCTGCAAGCACCAAGGCTGCACCGAAAAAAAAGCGCATGCCTCGCCGTGCCTATAATGAGGCTGAAATTCGTCGGATTTTCAAACGGCTTGAAAAGCAAAACCCAGAGCCAAAGGGCGAGCTTGATCACGTCAATACTTATACCTTGCTTGTGGCTGTGGTGCTTTCTGCGCAGGCAACAGATATTGGTGTGAACAAAGCAACGAAAGAACTGTTCAAGATCGCGACAACGCCTGAAGAGATGGTGGCTCTTGGCGAAGACAAAGTTCGCGATCACATCAAGACGATTGGGCTTTATAAGGCGAAGGCAAAAAACGTCATCAAGCTCTCGCAAATGTTGATTGATGATCATAACAGCGAAGTGCCGCCAGACCGTGACATTATGGAGACCTTACCAGGTGTTGGTCGTAAAACGGCCAATGTGGTGCTGAACATGGCCTTTGGCCAGCTCACCATTGCCGTTGATACCCATCTTTTCCGCATTGGTAATCGCTGTAAGATTGCGCCGGGTAATACGCCTTTAGATGTCGAGCTCGCCTTTGACCGGGTCATCCCTGATGACATCAAATTTCACGCCCATCACTGGCTCATTTTGCACGGACGTTACATCTGCAAAGCGCGCAAACCAGATTGCCACAATTGTGTGATCGCTGATCTATGCAAATCGAAGGAAAAGACCCATGATGTGCCACCGGTTGGGTATGATTTTTAATATCTAATTTTTGGAGGGGTCGATGAAAATTACCGCAATTAAAGCATGGCAAGTTGATCTGCCTCTCAAAGAGGGCCGCTATAGCTGGTCTAATGGTAATTTCGTTGAGGTGTTTGATAGCACGGTTGTGGAAATCACCACCGATGAAGGGTTAAGTGGATACGCTGAATGTTGTCCGCTCGGTTCTGCCTATTTGCCATCTTACGCCATTGGTGTGCGGGCGGGCTTGCAAGAACTTGCGCCACATCTAATTGGCAAAGACCCGCTTAATCTTGGTGAAATCAACCGAACAATGGACGCCGCTCTGCGTGGACATCCTTATGCTAAGGCACCCTTGGATATTGCGTGTTGGGATTTGCTTGGCAAAGCGACGGGCCAACCCGTTTATTCCTTGCTTGGTGGAGCCGCTCAAGATGACGTTGTGCTTTATCGCGCGATCTCCCAACAAAGTGCGGATGAGATGGCGGCGAAGATCAAGACCTATTCGTCTGAAGGCTATACGCGGTTTCAATTGAAGGTTGGTGGGAATGCCAATGATGATATTGAGCGCATTTTTGCCACGCGGGAGGTTTTGTCCGCGCAAGATACGCTGGTTGCTGATGCCAATACTGGCTGGACCCGCCATGAAGCAGCCCGCGTTGTCAGCGCCGTGGCTGATGTGGATGTTTATATTGAGCAGCCTTGCCTCACCTATGAAGAATGCGTCTCGATTAGGCGGCGAACAGCAAGGCCATTTATTTTGGATGAGGTAATTGATAACGCGGGCAATTTGGTGCGCGGCCTTAGCGAAGATGCGATGGATGTAATCAATCTTAAAATATCAAAAGTTGGCGGTCTGACGCGGGCAAAGCTGATGAGGGATTTGGCTGTTGAATCGGGTATTCCCATGATTATCGAAGACACATGGGGTGGTGACATCACAACGGCAGCTATCGCACATTTAGCACGCTCCACACCAAGTGACTTCTGTTTTGCGGCGACGGACTTTAATAGTTACGGAACCGTGACAATTGCGGAAAACGCGCCACAACGGGTGAACGGTCGTATGACGGCACCAAATGAACCGGGTTTGGGTATCAAGCCAATTTTTGATGTTTTGGGTGAGCCGGTATTGAGCTTTAGCTAGTCTGGATATTTATCCAGCATAAGTTCGCCGCCTGCAGACCAATCTTCTTTTTCAACATCAGTGATGACCACTTGAACGGCTGCTGCATTGCCACCGGCTGTATTGATGAAAGCATGGGTTAGCTCTTGCGCCATTTTGCGCTTTTGGTCAGTTGTTCTGCCTTTTAGCATTTCAACGCGAATAATCGGCATGGCAGGTCCTTCGTGATGTTGAGTACGGTGATTTCATCATTCGTTTGAATTCACATCGGTATGGCACCACATGTCAATGAAGCATATAGCCAGTTTCAATCTGGAGTGGTTAAATGGATATTGCAACGAGATAGCAAGGCTTTGAAAGCTAAAAGTTTTAATGTCTGTATTGACTTGCCTTTGCTGTGGGTCTTTAACGGCTCTATCCCCGACGTTTTCTACTTGCCTCTGTTTATAAGGCTGCGTCCATGTATCTTTATCTACCGATTGCCGAGCTTCCGGTGAATGTGCTCATTTTTTTGGGCATGGGTGCGGCTGTGGGTTTTTTGTCGGGCATGTTTGGCGTTGGTGGCGGTTTTTTGATGACGCCCCTTTTGATTTTTTCCGGCATTCCATCTGCCGTGGCGGTTGCGACAGAAGCCAACCAAATTGTTGCCTCATCTTTCTCCGGTGCGCTTGTCCACTTTCGCAGAAAAAGTATTGATTTTAAGCTTGGCGGGTTATTGCTTGTAGGCGGCTTGGTTGGTTCGCTATTTGGTGTTTTACTTTTCGGCTTCTTAAGGCAAATTGGTCAACTCGATTTGATCATTAAACTCGCCTATGTCGGCTTTCTTGGCGCCATTGGTAGCTTGATGCTTTATGAGAGCGTTGGGTTTATTCGTCGATCTGCGCAGGCGGCAAAAGCTGGTAAGCAGTTAAAAGCCAAGATGCCGGGCCAGCACAATTGGATCCACGGCTTGCCGTTTAAAATGCGGTTTAAGCGGTCTAAACTTTATATTAGCGCAATTCCTGTTTTGTTGATTGGCGCACTTGTGGGTGTCTTGGCAGCGATCATGGGTGTGGGCGGTGGTTTCATCATGGTTCCCGCTATGATCTATCTACTCCGTGTTCCGACAAATGTTGTGATCGGCACATCGCTCTTCCAAATTATGTTCGTGACGATGTTCACGACGATCATTCAAGCTGGTTCAAACTTCACCGTTGATGTCATGTTGGCCTTTATCTTGATGGTTGGTGGTGTGATTGGTGCCCAATTCGGTGCGCGCACGGGCCAAAAGCTCAAAGGTGAACAACTGCGTGCTTTACTTGCCCTGATCGTCTTGGGTGTTTGTGTGCGGCTTGGCTATGAGTTGATTGCGACGCCGAGCGAATTGTTCTCCATCGGGTTTGGGGGGCACTAATGAACAGCATAGCGAAAATCATAGCTGCTTTGTTTGTTGGCCTTTGGATGCAGGCTGCCAGTGCGCAGCAATTGGTGACCGGTCTGACAAATGAGACGGTATTCATCACATCAGACTTCAACGGCACTGAACTGGTCATTTTTGGTACGATCAATGATATGCAAAAACCGGCAGGCGATACGGGCGAAGAAATTACCCTTGAGCGCTATGATGTTGTGATTGTAATGGAAGGTCCCAAAGAACCAGGCGTTGTTCGCAAGAAGCAACGGGCCGCTGGAATTTGGATCAACAAAGAAAATGTTGAGTTTGGCGATATCCCATCATCCTATTTAATGCAGACATCTGCTGATATGGAAAAGCCGGGCTTTGATGATGCTTTAAAGACTTTGCAAGTTGGCTTCAACCATATGCAGATGGGTGATATTTCCAATGTCGTGACCCATGGAGAGACAAGCGAATTTCGTGAAGCCATTATACGGCTGAAAATGGGAAACCAGCTTTATCGTCAAAATGTCGGCGTTGAGTTTCTAGGCGATAATCTGTTTAGAGCGCGTATTCAAATTCCGCCACTTGTGCCTGTTGGCATTCATCAAGTTCGCAGTTATTTGTTGCTTGATAATGAGCTGGTTTCCGGCTCAACCCACGCTATCAACATCCGCAAAACAGGCTTTGAACAAGCAACTTATAGTTTCTCTCGTAACTATGGTTATCTCTACGGTGTTATCTGCGTGATCATTGCGATGCTGACAGGCTGGCTTTCCAGCGTGATATTCCGCCGCGACTAAGTTACCAAAGTCTCGATGTTCAAAGATTGAGTAGAAAGCCTATCCGATTTTTTTATAGACATGCACGCGCGCTTTGTGGTGCGGGTCTGAAATTGGAAGGGCCGCAAATTCTTCGCCTTTTTCTAAAATCTTTATATCGCCTGATAAAGCGAGCGCTTCTACAACATCACTATAGCCATGTTCATAATAATGGTTATCGCTGATTGTATAGATAATATGGCCAGATGGTTTTAGAATACGGACGAAATCGCCGATGGTCTGCGCAACCATATAGCCACTAACCCCAACGCATACGACGCAATCAAAGGAGCTATCATCCAAGGGTAGTGATTTGGTGAGGTCGGCTTGAAAATCTTGCTTATAGATATTCTTCGTGCGCGCGACGTCGAGCATTTTTTGCGAAATATCGGTGCCTGTTAAATCATGGTACCCGTTCTCGCGCAGAAGAACGCCCATTAGGCCGGTGCCCGCACCAGCATCCAAAATGGATGCGTCTTTTGCAACGTGCTTTAAAACAAAATCGCTAGTGGCATCAGGACCATTCCAACCATAAAGGTCGTGCACATCACGGTCATAATCTTCAGCCCAAGCATCAAAACGTTCGCGAGCACGCTCGGTTTTTTCGGAAACTTTATACGCCCAGCCAACACGGTCTTGCCGGTTTTCTGGCAAGGTATCGCTTGCTACTTCTTGGTTTGCGCTGTCTTCAATCTGCATATTATCTCCTAAGTCGCCTCAAAGGGTTGCCAAGCCCAAAGACCAACATAGTTATCCGGTAGTTCTTCAAATCCAGTTTTCAGCGCAAACTCGCCTGCCCATGTGAACGCCAACATATGGGCGCCGACTGGCGATGTTTTGTAAAATTCGTAAATTTGTCGAGTTACAAAGAACTTCCCAATACCACTTGCCTGATGGTCGGGCAACACTACGCCATCTGCCATGTGATAGCTAAGCCCGCCATCATTCATTGTCCGGCAAAAGGCAATGCATTCTCCCTTGTAAAGAACCTGCACGGCAAAGGGTGTTTTCTCCATGCTGACACGGGTTGCATCGAGGTCTTTTTTGCCAAGGTTACCGATTTCGCGAAACTTCAAAAAGGTTTCTGCATCCACCATCTCATAGATGACGTCGTAGTCGGGCCCAAGATCGTCGCTTGGTTTTGGAAATGGATTTGGTTCTTCAGTTTGACGCACCCAAAATCCACGCTCGGGTGGATCAAGAAGTTTCAGGCCAGCAGATTGGTAAAGGTCAGACTTATCGGTAATTGCCATCATGTAACCGCCTGAAGGGGCAGTTTGGTAAAACTGATTGACTAGATTTTCAATCATTGCGGCTTGGATTTGATCATGCTGAGGATGGTCCGTGTCCACGGTCTCATCAGTCAAATAGTACCAAAGACCTCGATCACTAATAACACGAGCAAAGCCCACGAGCTTATCGTCATCTAACGCGTGGACGGAGAAGTCTGTGTTTGCGAGCCCTTGTTTCGCAGCGCAAACATTATAAGTGTTGCCAACCACCTTTGTTCTTAGCGCTTGGTAGGCTTCAAACTCAGGGGCGCCATCATGAATATTAAAAGAAGGTCTGGATTGTTCCATCGTGCTTAGGCTTGCTTGTTGAATGTTGCGATTTGAATCTTATCCCATCCAACCGTGTTGGGTGGGCAATCAAGAATGTCATTTACAGCGACAGAAAAACCCTGCGCTTCGATCAATCGGACGAGCTCTTCAGCGGGCGGTTCAATCTCATTGTCATAGCGATATTTCAATTTGTCTTCCGTCTCACGCGCACTACGCTGTGCCCCGTGCCATGTCATTTTTAAAAGCTGACCATCTGGTTTTAGCATTTGATGGGTTGCAGCCACCAAATCATCAAACAGTTGACCCTCAAAGGTGCCAAAGAAACCGATACCCAAAACAGCATCAAATTGACCTTCAAGGTCTGCCATATGATCGAAAACATCACCGGCAATAAATTGTATATCAGGGCAGATGCTTTCCGCTTTGGCGCGCGCTTCGACTAAGGCTGGGTGGTCGCTCTTTTCCAAGAATTCAAAAGAAGCAGCATTAAGATCGAGGCCGACATAGGCTTCAGGGGCTTCGCCAAAACGAAGCATATTATCGTAAAGCATCGGACCGCAGCCAAGGTTTAATACCTTCTTGCCTGTGATATGGCGAAATCCAGAAAGCCAAAATTCTGCAACTTCAGGAAAAGCAGCATTTTTCTTTTGAACGCTATCATAATAGTTAGCGATATAGGTGAGAGGGGCTTGTGTCGCCATTTTAACTGGATGTCCGCAAAATGAGGAAAGAGGAACGATAGGGTTCGCCAATTACTGCTAGAGGATCAAACCGATTGACGTCGACATTTGAAAGTTGATCAGTTTGAGCGGCTGGATAAAATAAACTGCCTAAGCGAAACGGGTCACGCAAGATGACCGGCGCGTTGTTTGGTACAGCACTTAGAAAGGCATTCAGCGTTTCAGATTTTGGAATGTGAATTGGACTATCAAGATCCACGCCCAAAAGCACCGCTGAAATGACCGCATCAAACTTTTTGAAAACATCACCGCCTTTAGCCAATTGGTTCAAACACGCGATGTTTTGTTTTTGCGGACTATGGGCAATGATTTTGTTGCCGAGATCAAAGGCGTCCTTATCAAGCTCGAAACACGTAACAAAAGCGTCCGTTTGTTCCGCGACACCAAGCGCTGTCAGAGGAAGAGGACCAGAACCAATAACGGCAACATTCTTGGCACCCTTGAGTGCCTTCAAAACAGGCTCAGTCAAAATCCAGTAGGACTGATGATCCATGATCTCAGCTAAATGTTGGGCAGGGTCTTCTAAGCCTAAAATTGTTTTTGCCGCATCAATCTCTTTGTCAAATTCATAGGCCGCTCTAATTTGGTGAAGATGCTCAAGCGCGCCCTTAATGCGATCATCGGCCAAAATACGGGCTGTATCATCACTGTCTGCTTGCTGCATTAAACCTTCAAGCTCGGCATAAATTGGTTCGAGTATTTGATACCAAGGCGAAACAGTTTGATAAGCGGTTTCGGCACTGCCACTTGAAAGATAGCTGCGGCTTCGTGCTTCCGTTGTCACGTCTCGCCCCCGCATCAACGTGAGGCGTTTTGCGTAAAAGGCGATGACATTTGTGATTTCAATTATTTGCTCGTCAAGTGAAGCAATTTCATTGGTCATTGACCACGCTCCAAAATGACAAGTGTAAAGCTCTTATGGGGCGGACCTTCCAAAACTTTATAATTGAGACCCGCCAAATGGTCTAAATCTACACTTGGATAGATAATCTGACCAGAACCGTCCGCTGTGCGAAAACACAGTAGTGTTTCTTCAGGCACGTGATCAAGAAAGTGTTTGACGATTTTTGCTTTTTGCTCTTGGACAGCACCGACCACCAAGCCGACGATGACGCAATCATAGTCAGAAAAGTCGGTAACGTCCGTGCTCTCATTGTTGATAATGTTGAGCGCGTCCATGCCAAAAATATTGGCGACTTCTCGCGCCTTTTCACAAGCGGCTTCATAGCGCTCCATACAGGAAACTTTGGCGCTTGGATTATTGCGTAAAAAGGCCATTGGGGATGTTGGAAACGGACCTGAGCCAACGAACAAGATGTTTTGCAGCTTATAGGGCGCTAGGGCTGTTGTTTCAAAATCCAATGCCTTGTCATACCAATCATGGCTCCGAAATTTTGCGGCCACATCGGCATTATGTTCAGCGATGATTTCGTCAGCCAGAAGCTTCTCGCGATCATATTCATAATGCGCACGTTTGGTGTGAAGTTGATCTCGGTTTTCTTGAAATGTTGTATCGCTCAAAACCAAGTCAACAGTTTCTTGGTCTGCAACGTCCAAAATGGGATCAAGCTTGGAATAGAGTTCTTCCAAACGATCAAGGTCATTAATTGGTGTTTCAGCGATTTGCTCGCAGAGCGAAATAATCTCGTTGTTGGAGTTTTGAACGTCATATTTCGTCATTTAGAATTCCATAGTGACTTAACTAACAAATTAAACCCATAGGGTGTCGTAAGTGAAGATGGGTGTTTGTGCAATGCAAAACAAGTCACGTTATTAAACAACAAACTGAGTTAAATTGCGGATTTAGAGCAGTTGGGTCTTCGGCGTCAATCATTCATTTACCATAACGAGGTAGCTTAACCGCAACTCAAATGTCGAAAGCGTAAAAAATGCTGTCAATTTTATCTCGTAATACTCGTATTTCCCTGCTCTCACTTCTTGTTGGCGCAGGCGCGATGGTTTCAACAATGCTCGTCGTAGATACAGCGAGAGCAACAGATTCACTAGAGATAACGGTAGACCACGCAAAAGTTATGCGTACGTCTAAGCCTGCATCAACGATTATCATCGGCAATCCAGGCATTGCAGATGCAACAGTGCAAGATTCCAACACATTGATCATTACTGGTAAAAGCTACGGCGTGACCAACATGATCATTCTGGGTGAAGATGGTCAGCCTATCGCTGATACGCTTTTAACGGTTAGAGCGGAAGCGGTAAACGCTGTAACGGTCTATCGTCGTACAGAGCGTGAAACGTTCAGCTGCTCACCAAATTGCGAACGCTCGCTTGTTCTTGGTGATGGCGCAACTACATTTGGTGAAGTACAAAGCCAAGTTGAACAACGCAATACATTTGCTGGTGGTGGTAACTAAGAGAACTCTCTTACATACCTTCTACAAAACTACGCATAAGTTGATGGGCGATCGCTGTTTCAGGCGGCGCCCAAAAACCTTCTGGGTGGGTGTTTTCCAAAATTGCACGGGTTTCATCGCGTGTGAACCAACGGCAAAGGTCTAATTCATCATCAAGCTTGATGTCTGTTGACGTTGCTTCTGCAAAACACCCAATCATCAATGATGAGGGAAACGGCCACGGTTGGCTGGAATGATAGCGCACGCGCTCACATTTAATGCCTGCTTCTTCCAATATCTCGCGCCGCACGGCCTCCTCTACAGTTTCACCAACCTCGATAAAGCCAGCAAGCGCTGAAACCATATTCTCAGGAAAATGCGGGCTGCGACCGAGAAGGCAACGATCTCCATCAACGGCAATCATGATTGAGACAGGGTCTGTGCGTGGAAAATGGGTTATGCCACAGGGTTCGCATCGCCGTGCATAGCCTGCTTGTATAGTCGTGGTTTTGGTGCCGCACTTTGGGCAAAACTGGCTGTTGCGATGCCAAGCAACCAAGGAGCGCGCTTGAGCAAGTGCGCCAATCTCTTGACCCCTTAACACCCCACCTCTGGTCGCCGAACGCAAATCGATTGCTTCCATGCCTGAGGGGAATTCTTCACGCGGGGCAATACCAAGTGCAAATTCTGGATCACCATTCTCAGTCAGGCCAAGCAGATGGGCTTGGTGAATATCCTCGCCCAATTTTTGAATATCGTGGGCGGTGAATTTTGCAACAAATGGCTTGGTTGATTTTACCAACTGTCCATGGCCAACGACGATATAAAACACAGCGTTCTCGTTGCTTACCAAAGCATCAAAATCAAGCGTATCGCGCTGCTCTCCAAGCCGATCAAGCGTGTTACCAGTAAAGCCATTCTTGTCGCTCAAATCGCAGGCAGCATTGAAGAAATCTATTGTTTTGCTCACAGCGCGTCTTTCATAAAATTGAAGATTATTCGCCTTCACCAAATTTATCAGCCACCAAATCACTGAGTGCTTGCATCACACTCTCTGCGTCAGCACCCGTCGCGGTAACATCGATGGTGCAACCCGGTGCTGCTGCTAACATCATTAATCCCATGATGGATGTGCCGCCAACTGAGCTTCCATCGCGACTGACGGTGACATTTGCATCGTGATTTTCAACGCATTTCACAAACTTGGCAGACGCGCGGGCATGAAGGCCGCGAATATTACAAATTGTCAGTGTTTTTTCGATCATTAAAGAAGGATCATTCCGCTGCGAGGACGTGGCTTGCAACATGGATATATTTGCGGCCCGAATCTTGAGCCTCAATCAACACATCAGCCATTGGTTGTTCAACGCGAACGCTGGCAAGTTTTACCAACATAGGTAGGTTGATACCTGCGATGACTTCAATACGTCCTGGTTCCATCGCCGAAATGGCAAGATTGGAGGGTGTTCCGCCAAACATGTCTGTTAGGAGAATGGCGCCGCGCCCGTTATCAACTTTTTTGATCGCTGCTAAGATGTCATCATGCCGTTTTTCGACATTATCATCGGCCTCAATACAAACTGTTTCACAGTGTTCTTGCGGTCCAACGACATGTTCCAGCGCAGAGCGAAACTCTTCCGCTAATTTCCCATGTGTTACGAGAACCAATCCGATCATTATGCGCTCCGACGCGATGTATCGCTATTCATCATTGGCAGCCGCCTTTTGAATTTGCAGGTCTGTTAAAATGGATCAAAGTTTGAAATTAGCAAGCTAAAAATGCAAAAATCTCGCTTTTAAGCGAAATCAAGTGGGCTTTTGTTGGCTTGGGGGAAAGCTTTTAAGAGTGTTCGGATAATTGCCGATGCATCTGGATTACGTTCAGCAATATATATCCTGCGAATATCGACGCCAGCAATGGTAACATAATCCAGCTTTTCATCCGGCATACGTTCAAGCGATTGGAGCGGTACAAGGTCAACCACCAAATCAACCCTGCATTCGCGACGGGCCTCAACATTGATGATGCCAACGCCACGCATTTCGATTTTACCGAACAGATTATCGGGTGCTTTGCCAAACAAGCCGTCAGCATTTGATGCAAGGATAACTTGGTCATCAGCAATAAGGTGACATTGCGCGCGTGATTGTTCTGCTTCATCGAGTATTCTCAGAGCGATGGATGATTTGCCACTGTTTGAAGGGCCGCGCAGCAGGACGCCAAAACTTGATAATTGAACAAGGGTCGCGTGAATTGTATCTGGCATTGTGGTGAGACTCTAACCTAGCTTGCAGGTAAGCGTACAACGAAACGAGCACCGGCGCGAACATCAATCCCATTAATGTCTTTTGCCATGATGTTTTCAGCATAGATGGTGCCATTGTGTGCCTCAACAATTTGTTGAGTGATGGATAGCCCAAGCCCTGAATTGTCGCCGAAGGATTCATGTTCGGGGCGGTCTGTATAAAACCGCCGAAAAATACGTTCAATGGCTGCCGGATCAATGCCAGGTCCATTATCTTCGACCTTGATCACGATATCTCGGTCTTCTTTGACTCCAGAAACGACAATTTTGCCATCTTCTTTTGGAACGAATGAGCGAGCGTTATCAATCAAATTGTTGATCACCTGCCCAATGCGCCCGTCATGACCTTCAATTTGCAAAGAGCCGGCCTTTTGCGGCGGTAAAACCAGCTCCACCATCACTTGCTCGCCATGTACTTCATTGGTGAATGAGATGAGAGAGGTGAGAAGTTTTCTAATAGAAACAGGGTCGGCCTGTTCACGCGCCAGCTCAGCATCCAATCTGGAAGCATCTGAGATGTCTGTAATCAGTCGATCCAACCGCAGCACGTCGTGATGGATAATTTTGAGCAATTTCTCGCGGTTCTCCTCAGACTTTGCAAGCGGCATTGTTTCAACGGCGCTACGAAGCGAGGTGAGAGGGTTTTTGAGTTCGTGAGAAACGTCAGCTGCAAAATTGCCAATCGCATCTATTCGTCCATAAAGTGCATCGGTCATATCACGAATGGACTTCGACAATTCGCCAATTTCATCTGAGCGGGCACCAAAATGAGGGATTTTTGTCCGTCGTGCTTTGGAGCCCGTTGTGCGCACTGTATCAGCGGCATTGGCAAGACGTCTGAGAGGGCTTGCAATCATTGCCCAAAGCACAATCGACAAAATAATTGTAACTGCCGCTGCAACAAGGAACACGCGGAAAATTGCCATGCTTTCAGAACGAACCGTATCGTCGATGTCATCCCCTTCAGTTGAAAGCAAAAGTGAACCTAACACGGCCCGATACCGTTGGACGGGAACGGCGACGGAAACAATGAGTTCACCCTCTTCGCGCACACGAACGACGCTTGAATCACTGCCTTTCAGAGCAAGTTCTACTTCAGGGTAATTGCGCCCGTTCTTACCGCCATGATCTTGATAGGTGGGAAAGCTGGTGCGTTGAAGGCTGTTGTGAACAAAGCTCCCGATACGGTCCCAAAAGGGCTCTGGCTCTGGGTTTATACTTGGTAGGTCAAACCGCAGAATATCGCCACCGCGATAGAGGAATTTTGAATCAACGATTAACTCCCCACTACGATCATAAATACGCGCCCGCAGTTTTGTCGGTTCGATGAGTTGGCGCAAAACAGGGACGACCTTTTGCGGATCAATTGGAAAGTCTAGGCTTTCAATTTCAGGCAATATAGTGCCGTCTGGTCCGCCAACCTTAAGGGCCAGCAGTTTTTCTGGGTCAATGGTAATGGCATCGCGCTCAACATTTGCCGAAGCAGATAGCGCGCCTGCGATAATTCTACCTTGAGTAAGCAAGCTTTCCACCCTTGCCTCAATCAAGCCTTTGCGGAATTTATTGGAAAGCTGAATGCCCGACACGAGAACAATAAGGGCAACAAGGTTTAAAACAATGATTTGCCGCAATAAGCTGGAAAAGGCGGTGGCAGTGATCCATTGAATAATGGAACCCACGATCCCTTTGCGTTTCTTTTTTGAGATCGCTTTAGGCTCTACTTGTGGGGAATCTTCGGTGACAATATCCGCTGGTTGTGACGCGGTTAAGAAACGAGATAAGCCCGAAAAGCGGGTGGGCTTTCCGGACTTAGCGTCCACATCTGTTTGATCCAGCTCGGCGACCATAAACGGTCCATCGTCCTTATAGGTGGTGTTTCAATAGTGCTGTTGAAAACAAGATACACTGAATAGCGCCGCGATTCTATCCTTCCTTGAAACGATAGCCGACACCGTAGAGTGTTTCTATCATCTCAAAGTCATCGTCTGTTACTTTGAATTTCTTTCTCAGGCGCTTGATATGGCTGTCAATTGTACGGTCATCAACATAAACTTGGTCATCATAAGCTGCGTCCATCAAGGCATTTCGGCTTTTCACGACGCCTGGTCTTTGTGCTAGCGCGTGCAGAATTAAAAATTCGGTCACAGTCAAAACGATGTTTTGCCCATTCCACGAACAAGTATGGCGTTCTGTATCCATGACCAAACCGTCGCGATCCAACACGGTGTCGGCTTCTTCTGCTTTTTGAGGCGCTGAGGGGTCTCTTGGTTGGGAGCGACGCAAAATAGTTTTTACCCGTTCCACAAGTAGGCGTTGGGAGAATGGCTTGGTGATGAAATCATCAGCACCCATTTTCAAACCGAATAGTTCGTCGATCTCATCATCTTTGGATGTGAGGAAGATGACAGGCATTTCGCTGTGTTGGCGAACGCGGCGCAACAATTCCATGCCGTCCATGCGGGGCATTTTTATATCAAAGACAGCGAGATCAGGTGATGCTTGCTCGAACCCAGAAAGCGCTGCATTGCCGTCTGTATATGTTTGAACAGTATATCCTTCAGCTTCTAGCGCCATGGAAACGGAAGTTAATATGTTCCGATCATCGTCAACTAAGGCAATCGTGGGCATAGATAGTTCCCTGTATTTATGAGAGCGAATTCAAAATGTTTAATCCGCTTTTGGCCGAGGTTAGCAAAACCTAGAATGCAAGTTCTACTTCTATATAGGGTATGTCAGTCGAATTATGGGAAAAGTATGGCAGATCATTTTATGGGCGGCTGGAAACTGGATATTAGTGGTGTCAAAAATTATGTTTCTATTGGAGCTAAGTGATTGAAAGTAAATTAAGTTTGGCAAAAAATAGACCGCCAATTAAATAGAGCGTTGCTATTTTAATTTCAAATTCAGCCACCATCGGGTGGCTTTGAAGACACTTTGAGCAAAGTTCTTGCTTGTGCTGGTTTGACCTTCAATTTCTAAGGCCTGAAGCTCTTCGTGCAAGAATATGATTTGAATGTCCTGTGAGAAATTTCTGGGCGCTTTTCTTGTCTAAGTTCTTCATACAACTAGCCATAATCCATTATGAGCATTCACTTTTGCCATTATAAATCAGGTTTATTTTATCGAAAGCCAAATTAAGTATTGGGTTGGTTTAATGATATTATTTTTAGTCAAAAATTATATTCAGCCGTATTATTTCACCCTCAAATTTTGAATTTATTAATCTTAACAGTGGGCTTTATTGGCTGATACGGCAATTGGCCTGCTTGCTTAAAGCTGCATCAAACATTCTAACCTTCATTAAAGCGAGGCGTCGGACGCTTAGCAACGATGCGCAATTAGATTAGATCATGGAGCAGAAACATGAATATTGGTGTTCAGCACGGCATTTGGAACAAAGATTTTGCAGCGGATAAATTTGGGTTGGAGTGTGTCGGCACAATTCATTGGAATTATGCGACAGCTGAACTTTATGAGCAGTCGCTTAGAAAGCGTGAAGGCGAATTGGCCGCTGGCGGTGCGCTGGCTGTTGATACTGGCCAACATACAGGCCGCTCGGCACAAGATAAATTCATTGTTCGTGATGCAAACACCGAAGGCCAAGTTTGGTGGGATAATAATAAAGCGATGGAACCGAGCAAGTTCTCTGTTTTGTGGCAAGATATGCTCGCCTACGCCAAAGGCATGGAGCTTTACGCACAAGATTTGAACGGCGGGAACGACCCAGAAAACCGTTTGTCTGTTCGCGTTTTCACAGAATTTGCATGGCACTCACTCTTCATTCGTAACATGTTGGTACGTCCAGAGCGTTCTGAGCTTGAAGATTTCGTGCCAGAAATGACAATCATCGACCTTCCAAGTTTTACCGCTGACCCTGAGCGTCATGGTTGCGAAAGTGAAACAGTGATTGCTGTCGATTTGACACGCAAAGTTGTTTTGATTGCTGGCACGTCTTACGGCGGCGAAATGAAGAAATCTGTATTTGGTGCGCTGAACTATCTCTTGCCAAAAAAAGGCATCATGCCGATGCACTGTTCAGCAAATACAAACGACGATGGCGAAACAGCCGTGTTCTTTGGCCTATCTGGTACAGGCAAAACCACTCTATCGGCTGATCCAAACCGCACCCTTATCGGTGATGATGAGCATGGTTGGAGTGACGAGGGTATTTTCAACTTTGAAGGTGGCTGCTACGCAAAAACCATCAATTTGACCCGCGAAGCTGAACCTGAAATCTTCGACACAACAAGCCGCTTTGGCACAGTGCTTGAAAATGTGATGATTGATGCGGATACACGCAAGCCTGATTTCTTCGATAGTTCGAAAACAGAAAATGGTCGTTGCTGTTACCCAATTGATTTCATTTCGAATGCAAGTGAAACGGGTCGTGCACCGCATCCAAAAAATATCGTGATGCTAACAGCCGACGCCTTTGGTGTTATGCCTCCAATCGCGCGTTTGACACCGGCGCAAGCCATGTATCACTTCCTTTCTGGCTACACAGCGAAAGTTGCGGGCACAGAAAAAGGCCTTACAGAACCAACAGCGACATTCTCAACATGCTTCGGCGCACCTTTCATGCCGCTTCACCCGTCTGTTTACGGTGAGCTTTTGAAAGATTTGATTGCAAAGCATGACGTGACTTGCTGGCTTGTGAACACGGGTTGGACCGGTGGTGCTTACGGTGAAGGATCACGTATGCCAATCAAAGCAACGCGTTCATTGTTGACGGCGGCTCTTGATGGTTCTTTGAACAATGCAGACTTCCGCACAGATGCAAACTTTGGTTTTGATGTTCCTGTTGAAGTAAGTGGTGTGGATACATCAATTTTAACACCGCGCAGCACATGGTCTGACGCTTCAGCTTATGACGTTCAAGCTGAGAAGTTGGTTACAATGTTCATTGAGAACTTTGGCAAATTTGAAGAGCACGTAAACGCTGATGTTCGCGCTGCTGCCCCTCATTCTGCTATTGCCGCTGAATAATCAGTCTAAAATACAAAATAAAAGGGCCGCAAATTTGCGGCCCTTTTTATTGTCTTCAATCAGTCTATTTAGAGTTGAAAGCTGGCTGTAGTGTGCTTGGCAGTGAGCTTCTTGGATTGAAACGGCCAAAACTAGAGGCTGCTTGCTCCGTTGTAAAAAGGGTCACGTTACGGCCACCATTTTTTTCTTGCGCTAGTTCTGCAATGTTTTTGTATACGTGGATATCGGCGTTAAGGCCAATATTTTCAGCTGCGGCTGGTGCAGCAAGAATGCCAAGTGACAAGCCAAGTGATCCGATTGTAAGAGCTAATTTTTTCATTTTTCATTTCCCAATCTCGTTAGGTGTTCTGGGTGCACTTTTTGGGTGCTTTCCCTGTTGTATTAGAATTGGGTGGTGATCTGGCCTTTATCAAATCACCCTTGCATCACAAAAATCGGCGTGCTGTGTGATTTAACCGCGCAGCTTAAGTTTTATTTAAGCCCGGTGGCGCAGATTGCGGTCATGAAACAAATGCTAGCAATCACTCTTCAGCCCTTTTCATCCACTAGACAAGACGTTGTGTTTTTCACCCCGTCTATGGTCGGCTTGACGCTTGTTTTGTTGGTTGGGTTCACGCTCGGGTTTTTAATACCCCACGGGGCAGTAGATCCTTATGACAAGCTAGTCCATGGCACGTTTTTCTTGGCTTTCTTGTTTTTTTCAGGAACGGCAATCAGAGACATCGCATTATTTCCGGTGCTTGGCGTTATTGTTTTGGCGGTAGGCAGTGAGATTATCCAAGGCATGGTGCCCGGGCGCGTCGTTTCTATTGCGGATATTTATGCAAATGGTGGCGGGTGCCTGCTTGGGCTAATGATTTTGCGCTATAAGGCAGCTTATATCGCTTTGATCGATAACCTGCCGTTCCTCCGCTCGTAAATATGACAATAAGCCCTGTTAGTTGTCTTCATTTGTGAAGACTGTTAAACCGCTTCATCCAATTTATATCGTGAGTGACTTATTGTGAGTGACGAGACTGAATTTTTAGAACAAGCAAAGATTATCTCCAAGGCCCTGCCTTATATGCAGCGTTATGAAGGCGCGCGTATTGTGGTGAAGTTTGGCGGCAATGCGATGGGCGATGATGCGCTGCATAAGGCATTTGCGCAGGACATGACATTGCTTCGCCAAGCAGGTGCTGATGCTGTAGTCGTGCACGGCGGTGGCCCGCAAATTGGCGCCATGTTGGATCAACTTGGCATTAAGAGCGAATTTAAAAACGGTCTACGAGTGACAACAAAAGAAACTGTTCAAGTGGTTGAAATGGTTCTTGCAGGCTCAATCAATAAAGACATTGTTCAGTCGATCTGTACTGAAGGCGGTTATGCGGTCGGTCTATGTGGCAAAGACAGTAACATGATGAAAGCGCGCAAAATGGTGCGCACGGAAGTTGACCCAGAAAGCAACATTGAAAAAGTCGTTGATCTGGGTTTTGTCGGCGAGCCAATTGGTTTTGAGGCAACGGTATTCCAGCTTTTGTTTAATACGGGCATTATTCCGGTGATTGCGCCTGTCGCATCTGATGAAGATGGCAACACCTATAACATCAACGCTGATACTTTCGCAGGTGCGGTTGCTGGCGGCTTGCAGGCAGAGCGCCTCTTGTTTTTAACGGATGTTGCCGGTGTGCTTGATAAAACGGGCGAGTTGATAAGAGAGCTAAGCGTTGATCAGGCGCAAGACTTGATCAAGGACGGCACGATATCTGGCGGCATGATCCCGAAAGTTGAAACCTGCATCGCAGCGATTGAGCAAGGGGTGAATGGTGTGGTGATTGTGGACGGTAGAAAGCCACACGCCGTTCTTCTCGAGATATTTACTGAACATGGCGCTGGGACATTGATCACTCCATGACGAACCTGACACGCTTTAAAGATGTCGATGCTTGGATTTTCGACCTCGACAACACGCTTTATCCTCGCTCATGCGATCTTTTCGCGCAGATGGATGTGCGGATGACGGCCTTCATTGAGAATCTGCTGAACTTGCCGTTTGATGAAGCGCGTAAAATTCAAAAAGATTATTACCGCGATTATGGCACCACGCTGCGCGGGTTGATGATTGAGAAGAAAATCAATCCGAAGGACTATCTCGATTTTGTCCATGACATCGACTATGCGCCGGTTAAAGATGCGCCAGATCTGCGAGCCGTATTGGAAAAGCTTCCAGGCCGCCGTGTGATCTTCACCAATGGCGATGTTCCTCATGCCAAACGAACAACGGACCGCTTGGGCATTACGGATCTTTTTGATCATGTTTTCGATATTGTCGCATCTGATCTTATGCCAAAACCACACCGTGCGCCCTATGAGCAGTTTTTAGATGTGACAGGCATTGATCCAACGCGTGCTGCATTCTTTGAAGATTTACCGCGTAATCTGGCCGTGCCTCATGAGATGGGTATGCGTACAGTGCTGATAACTGATCCACCGACAGGCTCGGTGCCGCGTATGGAATGGGAAACAACCATTTCCAACGAAGACCATGTTCATCATACGACAGATGATCTGGCCGCATTCTTGAAGCAGGTTTTGGAAGCCCTTTAAATCGTCCCAATTGTTTTAAGTTTGGCGCGTGGGTGCACTTCTGCTTGCGACAGGATTGCTGTTTGAGGCCGGAACCGATCCACGATGGAACGCACATGGCTGCGTATGCCAGGGCTTGCCAGAAGAACAGGGATTTCACCCGTTCTTGCCGCCTCTTCAAAGCCATCACGGACTGCCACCACAAATTCCTGTATTTTCGACGGCGCGATCGCCAATTGCTTATCTTCACCATCACCAACGAGTGCTTCTGCGAAAGCCGTTTCCCATTCAGGGGAGAGCGTAATCATTGGTAAATAACCAGCAGGCGAGGTGTTTTGTGCGGTGATTTGGCGCGCCAAGCGAGAGCGTACATGTTCGACCAAACCAGCCGTTGTGTTGATGGCTCCTGCTGCTTCTGCAATGGCTTCCAAAATGCTTGGTAGATCGCGAATAGAGACCCGTTCTGACAACAAACCTTGAAGAATGCGCTGGATGCCACTCACGGTGATTTGGCTCGGCACCATGTCATCAACCAACTTGGTTTGTTGTTCGGTCAAATCTGTCAAAAGGTCTTGCACGAGTGAGTAAGATAAAAGTTCAGAGACGTTGGCTTTCATCACCTCTGATAGATGGGTCGACACCACTGTTGCAGGATCAACCACTGTATAGCCGCGCGCGTCAGCATCTGGGCGCTGTTCTTTACCGATCCATGTTGCAGGCAACCCAAAGGTTGGTTCGATTGTTGTGTGGCCCTGCAATGTAACTTTATTGCCTGTTGGGTCCATCACCATCAATTTATCAGGATAAACTTCGCCACTACCGGCGGAAACTTCCTTGACCTTGATCTCATAATTATTTGGTTGTTGCTGCAAATTATCGAGTAGGCGCACAGATGGCATAACGAAACCGAGGTCATTGGCGAGCTGACGGCGCAGCGCTTTAATCTGTTCGGTCAATCGATCTGAGCCTTCGCTGTCATTGATCAAAGTCAACAGCCCATAACCCACCTCAATACGTAGATCATCCATCTTTAAGCTATCGCGAATATTTGGCTCTTTTTGCGCTTTAACTTCTTCTTGTTCAGCCATGACCTCTTCCATGGCCTTTTCATTGGAAGCTGATTGCTTCCTTTTATATCCAGCATAGGCCAGATATCCCGCACCGCCTGACAAGGTGAGGAAAATGAGTGTTGGCATGCCTGGCAAGAAGGCCATAAAGGTCATCACGAAAGACGACATACCGAAGGCTTTTGGATAATGGGTAAGTTGTTTAACAAGCGCCTTATCAGCTGCACCACGAACGCCTGCTTTAGAAACCAGAATACCGGCAGCAGTTGAAACGATGAGGGCTGGAATTTGGCTGACTAGACCATCACCAATGGTAAGCAAGGTGTAGGTGCGACCAGCGTCTGCAAAAGACATATCCTGCTGCATCATACCAATGACGATACCGCCAACCACGTTGATGAACGTAATCATCAAGCCCGCAATAGCGTCACCACGGACGAATTTTGATGCACCATCCATAGCACCGAAGAATGAGCTTTCATCTTCTAGGTCTTTACGACGTTGGCGGGCATCGTCTTCTGAAATAATGCCCGCTGATAAATCCGCATCAATCGCCATTTGTTTGCCGGGCATGGCATCCAAGGTAAAGCGGGCTGCAACTTCTGCGATCCGGCCAGAACCTTTGGTAATCACGATGAAGTTCACAATGACGAGGATTGCAAACACAATCAGACCGATAATGAAATTACCGCGCGAGACGAATTCGCCGAAGGATTCAATCACATTACCTGCCGCACCCGTGCCCGTATGACCATTAGCAAGAATAAGACGTGTTGAGGCGAGGTTGAGCGCGAGGCGCAACATGGTCGCAATCAATAGAACGGTTGGAAAGCTGGAAAACTCGAGCGGTGCTTGAATGAACAGCGCAGTCATCAAAACAAGCACAGAAAAGGTGATTGAGATTGCCAAAAAGAAATCCAGCATAAAGGCTGGCATCGGCATGATCAGCATCACGATGATGATAATCACGCAAAGCGCGAGGCCAATATCAACTTGGCGCAGGACGTCAGCGAACTTGGCAAGTGAGCCGCCGCCAGTCGAATTGCTATCGCCTACACTTGTGTTTGCCATTATTTACCCAGTCAGTACCACCACACATTCAACAGGACACACTTCGCCCGTTAAACCACTAGGCAATTTTTGCCGCCTCCATGGTTAATAGGCAGTTAATTTTTGGTATTTCACTCGCAAAAAAGTCATCAAATGATGATCTTCTTGAATTTGCGCTGGATACGGAACTGGCTTATGTAATTCTAAGTTCAAAAAAGAAGAGTGATCGAATGTCTATCAGACTTGTTCAATATGCTTTGTGGGGAATGGTTGCAGTCGCGGGTGGTGCCTTTGGCGGATATTACTACGTCAATGGTTTCAGTGGGAGCGGATCACTGAATAAAACAGTATCGAAAGTAACGGGGACCGCAACTGTTGGCGGCCCGTTTGAGTTGGTAAGCCATGAAGGCAAAAAGATAACAGAGGCTGCCTTAAAAGGCTCTCCAAGCATCGTATTCTTTGGTTTCACTCATTGTCCTGAAATCTGCCCAACTACCTTGTCAGACATTAATGGCTGGCTTGAGGAATTGGGGGACGAGGGCAAATCGATCAAAAGCTATTTTGTCACTGTAGACCCTGAGCGCGATAATCCTGAAGTGATGAAAGACTATGTCACATCGTTTTCTGAGCGTATTGTCGGACTTACTGGCGCGCCAGATAAGGTGTCGCAGGTTTTGAAAAGCTATCGCATCTATTCAAACAAAGTGCGTCTTGGCGATGGTGATTATACGATGGACCACACAGCATCCGTCATTCTGCTTGATAGCAAAGGTGATTTCGTTTCAACCGTCTCTTATGGCGAGTTAACTGAAACTGCCGTTAAGAAGCTCCGCCTGCTGGTAAAACGCGGCTAATTCTGCTATATTTTACGCATGTCCTATGCAGCCCAAAACACATTTGTCGCCCTTGTGATCGGTGGAATATTCACCGGCCTAGGTGCAGCCACAATGGCGTGGGCGCATGAAGGCACCGCCATCTGGATAGAACTGCGGATTGCAGATTTTGCCAATTGCTTCATCTATTGAGCATTGGGGCTTGAACGCTAAGGTGGTTACCCTGCCATCGCGCTTCTAATTTCACCAGGCTGTGGAATATCAATCCCGTTATCCATATAGAGCCGCAATTTGTTGCGTAGGGTTCGAATGGAGATGCCAAGAATATTGGCTGCATGGGTTCGGTTCCCTAGACAATGGTCCAAAGTATCCAAAATCAAATCACGTTCCACATCAGCAAGCGGAGTACCCACAAGCGTGCGGGTCACGGCTTCTGCGGTCATTGCTGCTTGGCGGGCAACTGGATCGCTAGGTATACCGATCATACCGTCTGAGAATTCCGACCCATCTGGCATGATGATCGCTTCAGGACCGATTGCCTCACCGGTTGCAATGAGGACCGCGCGGTGGATTGCGTTTTCCAGTTCGCGCACATTGCCAGGCCATGAATTGCCTTGAACAAGCCGTTCGGCCTCAGGGCTCAAAGCGCGTTCAGGCATGCCATTGGCTTTTGCGTATTTAATGGCAAAGTGCTTTGACAATGCGATGATGTCATCTGGGCGCTGTCTTAGCGCTGGTAGGGATAGGTTCACCACATTCAAGCGATAGAGCAAGTCTTCGCGGAAGGTACCTTCCTTGACGGCGTCCTTCAAATTGCGGTTTGAAGTTGCAAGAATGCGAATGTTCACTGAAACAGGTTTTGTACCGCCAACACGGTCAATCACACGTTCTTGGATAGCACGCAGAAGTTTTGCTTGTAGGCGCACATCCATTTCGCTGATTTCATCAAGCAGCAGCGTGCCGCCGTCAGCTTCTTCAAACTTACCGATACGACGTTGCACCGCCCCCGTAAACGCGCCTTTTTCATGGCCGAATAATTCGGATTCCAAGAGGTGTTCAGGGATTGCCGCACAATTGACGGAGATGAATGGTTTGCCCGCACGATTAGATTTGGAATGGACGAATTTCGCGACCACTTCCTTGCCTGTACCGCTTTCACCTGTGATGAGCACTGAAGCATCAGAAGGGGCGATTTGTTCAGCAAGTTTTACAACATGGCCCATGGCGGGATCACGGAAAACGAATTCTAATGATTCTTTCGCAACCGCTTGGATAACGGCAGCAATTAATTCAGCGTCTGGTGGCAGCGGGATGTATTCTTTTGCGCCAGCGCGGATAGCATCAACAGCAGCGGTCGCATTTGTTTCCACACCGCAGGCAACGATGGGTACATGAATGCGTTCAAAGTCGAGTTGGCTGACAAGCTGACCAATATTGATTGCCACATCGACAAAGAGCAAATCAGCCCCTTTGCCTGAGCGCAGCGTCGCCATAGCGCCTGCAACATCATCCACATGCATGACTTTCGCACCGCCATCCATAGCGATTTTTGTGGCTGTAGAAAGTTGACCGTTTAAGGGCCCAATAATTAGAAGACGCATTTTTCTATCTTTCTATTCTTGTGCGATTATTTCAGTCATGGTGACGCCGAGCTGATTATCAACAAGCACAACTTCACCACGCGCAATTAGCCGATTATTCACGAAAATATCGATGCTCTCGCCGACTTTACGATCGAGCTCCAAGATGGAGCCACGGTCGAGTTTCATTAGATCTGATACTTTCATGCGGGAGCGACCAAGAACGGCCGATACTTTGACCGGCACATCAAAGACGGATTCCAGATCGGCTGGATTTTTTTCTTCAATGATCCCGTCATCTGTTTCTTTTGCTGGCTGAGCATGTTCATCCAGCGCGAGTGGCGCTCCGTTCCCGTCATCCATAGCAGGTGAATCCGTCATTGGTGGTGTTTCAGTCTCATCACTCATGGCTCAATTGCTCCGATTGACTTGCTACTTTTGTGTTTGAGGCGTTTGCCTCATCCAAGGCAGCAAAGTAGCGTTGAAAGGATGTTTCAATTTCAGTTTCGACGGTGTCGAGATTTCGGATGATGCCACCATCAGCCCACTCGATACGACAATCGCCGGGGGCAAAGTCAGGTTCCCCAAGCACGACGAAGCGGCCATCAAAACCAGATTCGCGGGCAAATTTGCCAACCGTCTCAGTAATTGCTGCCGCATCTTTTTCGTGAAGACGCACAACAAGATGTGGCGTGCTTCTAAGGGGGCCCAGACATTCGCTAATCAAGGCCTCGATATTGTCCAATGGGAACCGCGTGAGGGCTTCACCAGCCAGCTTTTTGCCGATCGAAAGAGCTAAAGTAGCACTATCGCGTTCCAGCTTTGAGCGGTCACCGTCAATGGCGGCAAGAATGCCAGCAGCAGCATCTGCGACCCGTTTTGCTTCATTGGCAAGGCGTGCTTCTTCGCCAGCTTTGCCCTCTTCAATACCAATAAGACGACCACGTTCTTCCGCCTCTTTTAAGGCAAGCTCATGATCTGGCAGCAAAACCGTTGGGATTGGTTTTTCCGATTTGGGCGCTGCAAAATTGACGTCAAAAGAGAACGGGGCAGCATCTCCAAGCTTTTGAATATCTGCACTCATCAATAGATCATCTCTTCTTCACTTTCGCCCTTCTGGACAACAATTTCACCAGCATCTGCCAAGGCTTTTGCGGTCATAACAAGTCTGTTTTGAGCTTCATCCACTTCGCTGAGGCGCATGGGTCCAAGTGACTCCATGTCATCTTTCAGCATTTTTGCAGCCCGTTGTGACATGTTGGAGAAGAAGAACTCGCGCAATGTTTCGCTCGCCCCTTTCAAAGAGATTGCAAGATCCGCTTTTTCCACGTCCCGCAGCAATGTTTGAACAGACCCAGCATCAAGTTTGCCAAGATCATCAAAGGTAAACATCAGCTGTTTAATGCGATCAGCAGATTCGCGTTTTTCTTCTTCAAGGGCAGTAAGGAAGCGGGCTTCCGTTTGGCGGTCAAAATTATTGAATATACCAGCCATCATCTCGTGCGGATCGCGCTTGCTGCTGCGAGAGAGGTTTGTCATGAATTCTTGGCGAAGTGTGTTTTCAATTTGCTCAAGAATTTCTGTTTGAACCGATTCCATCGTGAGCATTCGTCCGACAACTTCGAGAGCGAATTCTTCAGGCAAAACGCCCAATACTTCGGCAGCATGCTCGTTTGCAATGTGCGAGAGAATCACAGCGACGGTTTGCGGGTATTCGTTCTTCAGGTAGCTGGCGAGCACATTTGCTTGCACATTAGAGAGCTTCTCCCACATGTTGCTGCCGGCAGGCCCGCGGATTTCTTGCATAATATTGGCAACACGGTCTGCTGGGAGAAATGATTTTAGCAATTGTTCCGTGCTGGAAATAGTGCCGGACATCGCGCCATCACTTGCCAATCTTGAAACGAAATCAACCAACACATCTTCAAAGGCTAGGGGCGGAATGCCTCCAAGTTGGGCCATTGCTGTGGATATGGTTTTAATCTCATCATCATCCAGACGAGTCCAAATTTCTTTGCCGTTTTCTTCACCCAAAGCAAGCATAAGGGCTGCCGCTTTTTGCGCGCCATTGAGGTCACCAGTAAGGACATTTCGGTTTTTAATAGTGATGGAATTTTCACTAGTCATTATGCCGCTTCTCTAATCAAGTTGCGCACAACGCCTGCAGCGGCATCAGGATTTGTGTTGACCATCTCACCGATCTGGCTGACGACTTCAGATCGCACAGCACCTTGTTTCATTGCTTCAGCGATTTGTTGAGAAGCTGGATTGTTTGGGTCTAGCCCCATGGAAGCTGTATTATTGCCGGAGATTGCACCTTGAGTTGCCGCAGTACCATTAACAATTTGTTCTGACACAAGCGACTCTGGCACTGTATTATCAAGCACCCGGCGCAAGAGTGGGCGGACAACAAGAAGCAGCACAAAGAGGGTAAGAATGGCCATTACTGCCAATTCTGCTATGCGAAAATAATCGTATTTAGTGAATTCGAATGCCTCTGCCTCTTCAACCAAATCAGGGTTTTCAACTGGCTTTTCAGCAAATTCAAGATTGACCACCTCGACAAGGTCGCCTCGTCCCTCGTTGAAACCAACAGCTGAACGAACCAAAGTTGCAAGACGAGCAAGCTCTTCATCACTACGGGGGGCATAGGTGTAGGTGCCGTCTTCATTCTTGGTGTAGGTACCATCAACAAGCACGGCGACAGACAGGCGTTTAACCGCGCCTGCTTCTTTCACTTGTGTGGTGGTGGTGCGTGAGATTTCGTAATTTACAACTTCTTCGGTATTAGCCGTGGCTTCAGTCTCATCAGGTGTATTGGCATCAGCGGTTGCGGTTGGAAGTTCGTTCCCAACGCTTACACCAGCATTGGGTCTGCGTTCTTGGCTTTCGCTTTCTTGGCTGCGGCTTTGCGTTGAGCGCACCACTTGGCTTTCAGGGTCATAAACATCAGATGTTTGTGTGACGCGGTTCATTTCAAGTTCGGCTGAAACTTGAACACGAGCGCGGCCTGGACCAACCACACCGCTTAGAAGATCTGTAATTTGATTGCGGAGTTGGTCTTGAACTTGAGTTGCTCGACCTTGAGCATTTTGCATAGCAAGCCCTGCGCCCGCCGGTCCGTTGCCAGAGGCGAGCAATGTGCCTGTTTCATCGACGATGGAAACTTTGGTCGGTGAAAGCCCATCAATGGCAGACGCAACAAGATGTTGGATTGCGCGGATTTGGCTTTGATCCAACACACCGCGAACTTTTAAAGCGATCGAGGCAGTTGGTGGCTTTTGCTCGCGCTGAAAAAGTTGGCGTTCTGGGATGACCAAATGAACACGCGCACCACGAATACGATTGATTGAGGTGATTGTGCGGGCCAATTCGCCCTCAAGTGCGCGGACGTGATTGATGTTTTGAACAAATGACGTGGTGCCAAGCGTGTCGGTCCTGTCGAAAATTTCGTAACCCACATTGCCGCCAAGTGGCAGACCCTCTGAGGCAAGCGCCATGCGTGTTCTTAGAATTTTATCCTGATCGATGGAAATTGAGCCGCCATTGTTGCTCAATTCGTAGGCAACGCCTTGGGATTCTAAGAATTCGACAATGCCAGTTGAATCATCAAAGGAGAGATCTGTGTAAAGCGGCGCCATTGGAGGCTTAGAAACGCGAATTGTAATGAACCCAAAAAACCCGATTAGTAAAGCTGCCACTACAGCCATTGCTGCAATGCGTGCCGGTCCGATTTTTTGAACAGTTGATAAAACGCTATCCACTAGGTGCCACCTTCAAACAATACATAGTTGAGGTTAGTTACGAACTGCCCTTGTTCAAGTCGCCTCAACAACTAGGCAATAATTTCCCAGTTCATGGTAAACAAGGCGTTAACACTTTGACGAATTTGCGAAAATTTGTTTCAGCCATTTTGAAAATGCAGGGGTGGAAAGCCTCCAAAACCTAGGGAAAACATAGGAAAATAAACAAAAAAGCGGCTGGAAAACCAACCGCTTTTCTAATTCAATAAACTAATAAATAAATTTCAGTCTATCTGTATTCCTGAACTCTTGTCGCTCGAAGACCTGCTAGGCCATGTTGATCGATTGACTGTTGCCAGGAAAGAAACTCTTCAACTGTCAACGTATAACGCTGACAAGCTTCTTCAAGGCTTAAAAGCCCACCCCTTACCGCTGCAACGACTTCAGCCTTTCGGCGGATAACCCAGCGGCGGGTTGATGTTGGTGGCAGATCGGCAACCGTTAACGGGCTTCCATCTGGACCAATCACATATTTAACGCGCGGACGCACATACTCGGTCATACTTACTCTCACACAAAACTTAATTGACCTGATGAAAGCAATGTAGCGCAGGGGGTTTAAGAATTACCTAAATGTGGCGCAACAAATTGGTAAGAAATGCAGAATTTTTTCATAAATGGCAGAAATCTGCGGTTTTGAAGCAAAAAAAACTTCAAAAAAATATCAAAGTGTGGCGGAAACAGCGGTCACAGCGGTTAGTGGGATGGTTGCTTCACCGATCCGAAGGCTTGGCGTTCCCCCGCTAAAATCAACACCATCGACCACGCCATTGATGTTTGTGGAGATGCTTGAAAAATTACCAGCCGAGTTCTCACCTGTGACAGTAATGCTAAAGGTGCCGCCGTCAGGCAGCTGATCGCCACTGCTTGTCACGCCGTCCCAGACAAATTGGTTACTTCCCGCTTCCAAGGCCTGAGTGCCCTCGAAAACGATTTCCCCTGTAGAAGAGCGCACAGTAATGTTCGCCTCAGGCACAAATTCGTTGGTTGTTAGGTTAAACGTCGCTTCGCCATTGTTCAAAGTCGTTGCAGCGCCCTCAGCAGAAACGGTTTGGCCGATATAGCTTACAATGCTTGCTGCATTCTGGCTTTCAATGGATGACAAGATTGTTTCTAGGTTGTCATTTGATTGGATTGATTGCTCGAGTTCTGAGAACTGCACCAATTGTTGAGTAAAGGCATCCGTATCTGTTGGAGATGTTGGATCCTGATTTTGAATTTGAGCGACCAGCAATTGTAGAAACGTGTCAAAGTTTTCAACCAGCTGGCTTTCACTTTCAGACGCATTGGTATCGGTGTTGACCGTGCCTGTTGTTGGCAACGCTACTGTCGATGTCGAGGGAAAGATGGAATTCGAAGTTACATCAGTCATTTTTTATACTCTTATGTTCAGTTGGCCGGGTTGATATCTGGCATAGATGGTTTGCACCTGATCTATGGGGATATCGGCGGTTAGGTCGTCAACGAGAAGACCGTCATTGTCTAAGTGTTGGTTGTTGTCATCAGCGTCCAAAGCTGGGTCGCCGTTTTGCGCGTTCTCGCCTTGGCCGTTAAAATCATTATTAAAGGCTTGATTGTTACCACCTTGATCGGCGCCATTATCTTTCAGCGACAAATCAATGCCATCTGAACTTAGCTTCACACCAGATTGTTGGAGGGTGCGTTCAAGGGCGCGAATGTCGCGTTGGAACAGATCCAATGTTTCAGATCGCTCAACCCGAATTTGTGTGCTCACCGTGCCATCGTCGTTATTAATGACGCGCACATCAACGCGGCCTAATTCGGATGGGTTCAATCTGACGTTGAACGAATCTTGTCCGGCGGCAAAGTTACGCGAAATCTGAGCGGTGAAGGCAGGCAGGGTGTCATTTGCAAAGGCAGTATTGGTAAATTGTGCGACTGGCTGCGCTGCCTGTTGAATAGGCTGTTGCTGTAAAGGTTGCTGAAGCTGGGTATTCGCTAATTGCCCTTGATTTGGCAGGGCAGCATCAGCTGTAGTGCCGCCTGAAAGCAACGATGCTAATTGCTGGGATGGCGTTGTGGTGGATTGATTAGAACTTGCCAGAGAGCCAAATTGCTCACCTTCGACACTCGTAGGGTTTAAGCCAGTATTTGGACCAGTATTTGGGCCAGTGTTGGGCACGCCGTTAGGTCCAATGTTGGATCCGGCGTTTGGATTAGCAATTTGCTGCGTCACATCACCTAGCTGGGTCGTTTGGAGGCTGGGCGCAGCCGAATTCTGCTGAAGGCTTGCAGGACTTAGCGTTGTATCTTGCTGAAGGTTTATAGGGTTTTGTGCAGCACCCTGCTGAAGGCTTGCAGGACTTGGCGCCGTATTCTGCTGAAGGCTTGCAGGGCTTGGCGCCGTATTCTGCTGAAGGTTTGCAGGACTTTGCGCCGTATCTTGCTGAAGGCTTGCAGGGATTTGCGCTGTATCTTGCTGAAGGTTTATAGCATTCTGCTGAAGGTTTGTAAGGCTTTGCGCAGTAGCTTGGGTGCCGGCATTGCTTGATTGTGTTGTGAGCACAGTTTCAAATGTGTCGCCGGTAACACCACCAGCAATATTATTAGCTTGTGGCAACGCGTCATTGATTTGAGTTGCGAGGTTTTGCCCATCCTGAGCGAGCTGGCCTACTTGTTGAGGTGCAGTAGCAGCCTCTAAGAGCGACCCTGTAATATTTTGCTGTGGGGTTGTAACGTCGCCTGCGATTTCACCGATTGGTAAAAAACCAGCAATGGCTGTTGAAGCAAGGAGAGGCGTACTTGTTTGCAGTGTCTCAGTTGTTGATTGCTGAAGGAACGAGAATGGATCCAATGGCACTGGAACAGTTGGTAGAGCTGTTTCGGTGACTTCTGTTGTATCTTGTTCGTCGGCGCCAGCCGCTGCTTGAGTTTCAGCCCCTGTCTCTTCATTTGTTAATTCAACATCGGCACTTTGCTCAGCATCTTCATTTAATGAGGTATTTGCAGATGGAGTTTCCCGAGGTGCCGCTTCGCGTGTTGGTGCTTGTGTATCGTCACGGCTTTCTTCAGAACGGGTATCGGAGCGGGCGTTGCTATTGTCTAGAGCCTGCGAAAACCTATTGTCTTCTGATGATCCAGCGGCGGATTGGTTGTCACGTCGCGACGGACTTGCCTCCACAACATTGCTGCGCGGATCGAAGGGAAGGGATGTACTGGTGGTGGGAAACTGCGTCACGAGTTAAGCTGATCCATGGTTATACCGTTCATTTGCACAATTAATTGCAAGGGTCATGCCAGCTTGGGTTTTATAAAAAACTCAATGATTACAACGGAATAAATATTTTTAAACGCAGGGTTTGATCATTCTAACAGGCAAAAATTGCCGTGCGGGCAAGTTTGACCCATCGTTTTGCTGCCTTAGTTTGAGCAGGCGATTGACGACTTATATTGACCGCAACCCAGTTGCGGCGTAAAACGACCAAAATTCAGGAAAACACCAATGATGAATAGCCTCGGCATTGCGAAGCGTCCGGAAGATACCCGCGTGGTTGTTGCTATGTCGGGTGGCGTCGATTCGTCTGTCGTCGCGGGTATGCTGCATGACGAGGGTTATGAGGTAATCGGTATTACCTTGCAGCTTTATGATCATGGAGCTGCCATTCAGAAAAAGGGCGCGTGTTGTGCGGGCCAAGACATCCATGACGCACGTCGTGTTGCTGAAGCCCTCAACATCCCTCATTATGTGCTTGATTATGAAAGCCGTTTTCGCGATAGCGTGATTGATGAGTTTGCCGATAGTTATCTGCGCGGTGAAACGCCTGTGCCGTGCATCTCTTGCAATCAAACCGTTAAATTCAAGGACTTGCTTGCAACGGCGAAAGAGCTGGGTGCTGATGTGTTGGCAACTGGGCATTATATTCGTTCGCGCGAATTGATTAAGGGCTCAAACAGCGGCCATTACGGGTTTTATCGTCCAGCAGATCATGGTCGCGATCAAAGTTATTTCCTCTTTGCTACCACACAAGAGCAGCTTGATTATTTGCGCTTTCCTTTAGGTGATCTTACCAAAGAAGAAACCCGCGAGCTGGCCGAGCGCTACGGCCTTGCCGTTGCCGCGAAACCGGACAGCCAAGATATTTGCTTCGTACCAGATGGCAAATATGCCGACCTCATTTTGAAGCTGCGTCCTGATGCAGCAAAACCCGGTGACATTATCCATCTTGATGGTCGCGTGTTGGGGCAGCATGAAGGCATCATCCATTACACAATCGGTCAACGCCGTGGCTTGCGTGTATCCGTTGGTGATCCGCTTTATGTTGTGAAACTCGACCGCGATAAAAACGCGGTCATCGTTGGTCCAGCCGATGCGCTGGTCACCCACACGGTAGGCTTGCGCGATGTTAACTGGTTGGGCGATGTGCCGCTTACCACTTATACAGCTGAAAAGCCGTTGCCGTTCTTTGTGAAGGTTCGCTCCACCCGTCCACCAATGGAAGCCTCCATCTATCAAGACGATGAGGGCGTAAAAGTTGTGTTGCATGACGGTGAGGCAGGTGTTTCTCCCGGTCAGGCCTGTGTCTTTTATGAAGACGAAGCCACAGACACGCGGGTGCTTGGCGGTGGCTGGATTGAGCGGGCAGAAAAATCAGCAGAAATTGAAGCGCAAATGACCACACTTCTTTCCATATCCGCATAAAGGTGGGCCCATGCTGATTGGAATAGATTGGGGTGGGACAAAAATCGAAATCATCGCCTTAGCTGATGATGGGGCCGTCTTGTTGCGCGAGAGAATTGCCACACCGCAAAACGATTATGAAGCATGCGTTGATGCAGCGGTCGGTCTTGTTCGAAGCTGCGAAACTCATTTGGGTGAAAGCGGTAGTGTCGGGGTCGGTATTCCAGGCACTATTTCACCTGCGACAGGGCTGGTTAAGAACGCCAACTCCACTTGGCTTAATGGCCAAAACTTGAAAGCCGATCTCGAAACTAAGCTTCAACGAGACGTGCGCATTCAAAATGACGCCAATTGCTTCACGGTTTCAGAAGCCGTGGATGGGGCAGGAGCGGGCAAGAGCGTAGTTTCTGGCATTATCTTAGGTACGGGCTGTGGTTCTGGCATTGCAATCAATGGAGCCCCTCTGCTTGGCGCACAGGGCATCGCCGGAGAATTTGGCCACACGCCACTTCCCTACATGACAAGCGAAGAGCAGCCGGGCAATGAATGTTGGTGCGGTAAGCGTGGGTGTCTTGAGACCTATATTTCTGGCACTGGATTTTCTCGCGACTTCCAGCTGCGAACGGGCGCTACAAATACGCAGCCAGTTTCTGAAATATTGGCGATGAACTCGGCTGAAAGCATCGCTTGTTATGCGGCATATTGCGACAGGCTAGCGCGTGGCCTCTCAACCATCGTCAATCTCATTGATCCCGATGTCATCGTATTGGGTGGTGGCATGAACAATATCGAAGCGCTTTATACGGACCTACCAAAAATCATTGGTGCTTATGTTTTCAGCGATGGTTTCACGACCCCAATTTTACGCGCCCATCACGGTGATTCCTCTGGTGTTCGCGGCGCTGCATGGCTTTGGCGTTGATTTTACTTCAATCATCTGTTGACAGCAGGCGACCTCCTTACTTATATGCGCCTCGCAGGGCTTAGTTTCTAAGCACTGTTCGGTAGGCGGGGTAGCTCAGGTGGTTAGAGCAGCGGAATCATAATCCGCGTGTCGGGGGTTCAAGTCCCTCTCCCGCTACCAATAATTTCAATAGGTTAGAAGAATTTTAGTCTGACGATCTGATCGCGTGGACACACTGTGGTCACAACGATCTATCTTTCGACCAAGTTTTTGATTAAACCTAGGCATCAAAATCTGATGGGATGTGAAGCTATGGGTGCGTTTGATGATGTTCATTTCAATGAGCAATTGAGAATCGATCCGGATAAAGCTCGGGAATTAATCATCAAGCGTTTAGCAGAACGCAATATCAATGAAGCACTTGCCGATGCGCTGATTAATGCGATTGAGCACAAATGGATTGTATTCAAAAAATCAAAATTGGGTAGGCCAAGCGAGATAACTGGCGAGTTGATGGATTTTATGCTTTCGAATGTTGATGATCATAAGATCAATGTGGCGGCAGATGCAAGAGAACGCTTCAATGTGTCTCGGGCTACAGCATTGGCTGCGTTGGCTGCTGCCCGTGAATATCAGCGATCAAATTCGGAAGAGTCCAGAAATGGTTGATAGTTTCTGGACCGTGTTTCTTTTGTAATAGACGAAAAAATGTGAATATTAGGAAGCCTCATAACTCAAAATAGAGGCTTAAATGATCAATACATTCCTTTCTACGCCCCAAGTTTTAAAACTTACCAGCCTGTCGCGAACTACCATTTGGCGACATGTACGCGAGGGTGCTTTTCCTGCACCTAAGACGATCAGTTCAGGGCGGATAGTTTGGCTGGAAACCGACATAGCCGCTTGGCAAGACAAATTAATCAATAACCACCTAGCGAAGAGTGCGGCATGAGTGAGCGCGTCTATGACGATAGCCGCGCAGGAGCTAGTAGATGCATTTGGTTGGTCTGTTTTTCTTCTTGTGAATCGAAAGCCACCGTTGGGTCGAGAAAAATATGGTTCGCGATGGGGGTGCTCGAATAACCTTGATGAGATCAATCGTCGTTTCAATCGAGTCAATAATTGTAATGGTGTTGGCATTGCCACAGGCGAGAGCGGCCTTTTGGTGCTCGATGTCGACACTAAAACTGCTCATGTTAATGATGGTTTTGGGCCGATTGCAGAGCTTGAGATTGTTTACGGCAGGCTAGCCGACACGGTAACATCTCGGTCACCATCTGGCGGTGTTCATCTTTATTTCAAGGGTGTCAAAGGTATTGCAAGCAGCGCCAGCAAAGTGGCGCTTGGCCTTGATATATGTGCTAGAGGAGGTTTTGTGGTTGCGCCCCCATCTAATCACGGCCAAGGCCATTACGAATGGCTCAGTTCTCCATTTGACCAAGAGATTGCTGAGGCTCCTCACTGGTTGATCTACAAGGCTATGTTCACCAAGTATGGTGAAGGGGCTTCGCTTGCTTCTGTTGGCATCCATTCTCATCGCGATTTAAGCCATCTTGATCCGAATGAATGGCGTGAGCATGTAGATGCTCTGGTGGCTCAAATACAAGAGGATAAGAGAGCAAAGAAGACTGCTGAGCGCTTTAGGCGAGGACAAGATCAGATAAGTGGTATCCACAGGGATGAGCGTGAGAATATAAATGGATTTGCTCAGTATGAACTCGAATCCATATGTGAAGGTTTGAGAGCCTTAAATACACCTACAGGTGACAGAAACACTCACCTCAATGGTGAAGCTGCGAGGGTGGGGCATCTGATTGGGCATGCCGTATCTGAGGGCGCATTGACACGAGAACATGTTTTTTCCGCGCTAATGGATGCCACTGATGGATGGGGTGCAAGGCATGATGAAAACAGACGGTCGAGCACTATCAACTCAGGCCTGAACAATGGTGAAATTTCTGTACGATCAGGGCAACAAATCCGATGGATTGAGGCGAAGCTTGACAAGATTCTAGACATTCATGTTGAGGAGGCAGGTGATGGCATACCCATCGCTAATGACGTGAAGTTTTTGCCTGTTGAAGAGGCAAGAGCAATGTTCGCGGATGGCGTCAATAAGTTTATGCATGACGCGATTAAGTGGAACCGTAAGGTTGGCTCGCTTGGATGGTTCGTGGATGATCAATACGGCCCATCGCGACTCATCGTAGCCGGTGCTGGGACAGGAAAGTCACAAGCCATCATTAACGTTATGAAGGACTATGATGGCACTCATGGTCCTTTACTACACTTCGTACCATCGCTTGGTTTATGTGATGACTTAGCGAGTCGTTATGAAGAGGCAGGGATACCTGTGGCGGTCTTGCGTGGCCGATCTGCGGTTGACCCTTCAGGGAATAGCGAAGATGATCGGATGTGCCCACGATGGCGTATGGCAGAGGTAGCAGGGCAGTCAAATGTATCTGTGACACGGATGTTGTGTGGGGATGGGGAAGAAGCCCCTCACTGTCCGTTTTTTGAAACATGCTCATACCGTAAGCAGGCACTGGGCGCTCATGTAATTGTGTTACCGCATTTTCATTTGTTGAATGAAGATCATGAATTGCTAACAGATGATATTTTTGCTGTTGTTATTGATGAAGATTTTACCTCGAACCTTGTTGTCTCACCCCAATCATCTGATTCAAAGGTGCTTTGTGCGGGTGACATCCTGACGCCTGCAAGGCCTCCTGAAAATGATGAGACATCCGAAGTATGGAAATCAGATAAAGCCGCTGAGTTACTTACTTACCAAGATAAGCTGAGGATTGCGACGGAGCGAAGTCAAGGTGGATATTTGACGCGGCAGGCATTGCTTGATGCTGGATTCGAGCCGTGGAATGGCACGATATTCTTTAATGAGGATGGCGACCAGCGTTGTGATGATTTTGAACCATTAAAGCTTGCCACCTTCGCGTTGTTGTGGGCATTTTGCGGTGTTCCCGTTGGTGATGATGAACAGCTCTACCGTGATCAGCTCGCAGAGCGCAGAAAATGGCTTAATTGGGTTGCTGTGTAGACCGAAGTGGGACACATCCTTGATGATGATGGTTTCGGTTATGTGTCTTACGTCAGACAGGAAATCTCAGCCATCTTGCCCATGGGCTGAACGAAACTCAATGTGCATACGCAAACTATTCTTGTCCAAGCCGGATAAGTCGCGCGCAAACTCGGTTCGCCTATCTTCCCTCGTGCCACCCTGCTCACTGTTCTTGAGCAGCGTAAGTGCCCGCATAGGGCTGTCTGTCTATTATTCCAAAATAGTGTATCAAGAATGTCTTGGGCAGACAGGTATGGCTCCCAAAGCCAAACGCCTCCTGCTCCGTTTTGAAAGATTAAAGCCCTGACATTGTTCAGCGCGCGTTGGCGCTCTGCTTTGTCGGGCTTGCTGTTCGGACGATATTGCATAAACGTTCGCTGGCGGGCTAACTTGCGACGCTCTTCGTCATTTATCCTGTTCTGAATGAGACCGCCGGTGCACTCCGTATCGAAGTTGTCGATCTGCGAGGGCACTGAACCGCCACTCAACTTCACGCGCGCTGTCTCAGCATTCGTCTCAAACGAGACTGGAAAAACCCATGGTTCGGGCGTCTGCATCTGCATATCAATAGATATACGTTTGATGAAGGCAAGTTCATCCGTCGCGGCGAGAAGCAGTCCATTCTCTTTGTCCCAAACGTAACCCTGCAAAATACCGACATCGGGGTCCGGGCATACCTCTGTTTGGCCATCACTCAGTTCAGCGCACCCAAACGATAGGGGTGTTTTGTCATGATATACCGACCCAACCGCCAATAGCTTTCTTGGCTTCGCTTTTGGATGCCAAGCAACTTCGACGTTGTGCTGAACGCCATCCGTCCCAAACTCGGCTCGTAGCACATCGACAGGGAACTGAATGACCACGTTTCCGAGCCTATCATACATACTCCCAAGCTCGATAGGGATGACACTGGAACCTGTTCGGACAGCGACGCAAGCGCCTCTGGCGACGCACTGAGCCGCTGTACGTGCGTCTTCGTCGTGTCGAAGAGTTCGAGTAGGTAGCAACCGTTGAAAAAGTTGTTCTTGGTAAGCCGATTGAGCGCGATCTGCTCGAGAGAGTTCGCCGGGACGAACCGGCGATCTAAGGATGCAGGTCACCAATTTGGTTCTCATGGTCTACCGGCTTCCACTTGCCCGAAACAGCCCACGATCGAATAGCATTCTCAAAGCTATCGATAGTGACAAATGACTTTCGTACACCGAAAGAAAAGCCTTTCAGTCCGCCGACACGTAAGCGCTTACTCAGAAATACAGGCGGCTTCTCTTCAATGCTCTCCGTGGCAACCGCTATGCTCACCACGTTGAACGGCTGAGCAGTCTTCTCGACGCCTATGACCTCAATGACTTCAAACCCATTGAAATGCCCAGCTATGCCGGGTCCGGATAAGGTCCTGAATTGCTCAAGAAAACGTTCAGTCAAAAATGGATAGCGCCCGATCTTCGCAGCTGTGTTGTTCAAAAATGGTCAGAGAACAATAGTGGCCTTAGACCGATAAACCTAGTGATTGTTGCAAACGCCCTTCATATACGACTTTAGGTGGTACACATTGGTGCACTTTTGTGTTCGTAAAACTCAACAATAACAGTTACTTATACTCATGAAAAACATTTCCCTCTCCCGCTATCAACTATTCATATATTTCAATAGCTTAGATGGTTTTCGTAGGGCTAATTTGTAAATTGCTTGCATTTTCGTTTATGCGATATTTATGACGCGATGGTCGATTTTAGATTTTGAGGCGATTGGTTTGGGATAGAATATTTGTTGATTATCCAATCTAACGCTTAAATCCCGCATTCAGATCCCCTCACTGTGGCTTGGCTTGGCTTGGCTTGGCTTGGCTTGGCTTGGCGGGGGAAGGCTGAGTGTCAAGAGGTTGGTTCGGCTTGCAGTAAAGTCAGAACTCGGTCTCTTGATGCGGCATTGGGGGCGTCCCCCCCCCCCCCAGCATTTCTACTGAGAACATTTCACCATATCAGCATCCGGGCATATTGCCGTTTATTTATCCCTTAACATCCTCTGTGATGCCCTTCTCATTGCTAGGCCCTTGCTATCAAGAGTCTCTCAGCGATTTTTCCAATCTGGTCTTATCTAGGCACCCATCTGTCCATAAGTCGCTGCTGGCGGAAAAGTAAAGGCGTTATAATTCAGCGCCAAGCCGGAACGAAATCTTTTTCGATATGTCCTTGATGTTTTTAATAACCATTGTTTCGCCAATCTCTTCAATAGCATCCGTTGATAGGCTAACGGCGACACCGGCAATTGGCTTGTTATTAGAGTTCAGTACCGTGACCCCATAACAGACCATACCCAGTTTGACCTGTTCACAATCAACTGAATGACCTTGAGCGCGAATGACGGCTAATTCATCAATCAATGTATCGAGATCCTGAACGCTGTTGTCTGTAAGAGGTTCGGGGAAAGTCTTCCCTATGAGACGACGCACCTCGCTTTCGGGCAAATAACTCAAAAAAGATTTGCCGGTTGCAGTGAACACGGCAGGCAATCTCATTCCTATCCGAAAATCATAACCCACTGACAATTCTGAGTTCCGTGCCGCAATATAAACGACTTCGCTGCCCTCTAATACGGACAGCGTAATTGTAGCTCCTGGTAAGCTACTACCTTCATCCCAGATTGTGGCGAACTCTGTTGCGACGTCGGATTCATAGGTAAATCGATTTGCCCATCGCATAATGTGAGGACCTAATTGATAGGTCTGGTCTGGCTTCTTTAGCAACAGGTTTAGTTCAGTTAACGTCACGCAAATTCCGTGAACGCTGCTCTTCGCAATCCCAATTTCCTCTGCAATTTCAGTGATATTGAGCGTTTTTTGAGACTTTGCAACAATGTCTAAAACGTTCGCACCTTTGACAAGTGCTGGTACCAATTTTGGCCTTTTATCTGATTCTTGCACGCCCATTTTGCTCTTTATCCGGTCCACAAGTTTTCTCTTTTTAAGTCAGGTAGTTGAAGCTAGTTTTCTCTTTATATTTTACAAACTGAGCTTGACTCTAACTTCCATAATGATCAATATTCGATATATTGTAAAGCGTTCAATATACCGAACGCATCGTTTGGGGGAGAGCAGGCGTTGCAAAAAAACAATGATTTGAATCCTGTTTTGGTGGGCGGTAGCCTATCCTTAGCGGCCGCTGAACCATCCAACTTCACTCTTCCAAGCGCAGCAGGAATTGGGATAGACGATGACTGTTAGTGACTGGGCTGTAAAATTCAGTGAAGCCTCTGATCAAAATAAAACGATCGCCGCCATGGCGCGCTATTTTACCTGCACCTACATGCTCGATATGGAGCACGAAAAGATCATTGTCGAAATGATCGATGGTAAAGTCTATCGCATGAACATTACACCCGGTGGCATGGATGCTTACGATTTTGCTCTACGCGCCAGTGCTCAAACATGGCGCGAATTCGCCAGAGCCGTTCCCAAGCCAATGTTCCATGGGATTTGGTCTGCGAGTTTTCGTAAAGATTTGACGATTGAGGGGAATACGCTCGTTCTCATGCAGAACCTGCGCAATTTTACAGTGCAGTTTGAACTGCTTCGCAAGGTGGGAGTGCCGGTATGACGTCAACCAATACTCTGATCAGTAAGGCAGTCTTAGCAATATGGTAAAACACTCACCAGTAACCGGACGATATGTAACATTCGATGTCGACGGGTGTGAATACAAAGTTTTCTATCTTCAAAATGGTAGCGGAACACCTTTAGTGTGTCAGCACACTGCAGGTTGTCATAACCATCAATGGAGAGACCTGCTCGAAGATGAAGAATTTACATCGCGCTACAACGTCATAGCTTATGACCTACCTCGACACGGCAAATCCGATCCGCCTCATAACCAAAAATGGTGGGAAGAGGAATATCGTTTAACGGCCGATCATTTTGTCAATTTCATCGTGAAACTTTGTGACGCATTGGAACTCGACAATCCAATTTTCATGGGTTCTTCCTTTGGGGGCAATGTAGCGCTTCAACTTGCGCTAAGACATCCAGATCGTTTTAGAGCCGTCATTCCAGTTGAAGCTGCCGCGCATGCTCCTGGTTTCTTCCTTGATCTATGGAGACATCCCCATGCAAACGCCGCACAAGTTTGTGCCAGTGGTGTTTGGGATCTCATGGCCCCTCAGAGTCCTGAAAAGGATCGTTGGCTCACTTGGCATTATTATACCCAAGGGTCAGAGGCGTTTAAGGGGGACCTGTATTTTTACTCCGTTGACCACAACATCACGGATCAACTTTCCCAGATCGATACCAAAAGGTGCCCCGTTATCATGATGACAGGCACTTACGATTATTTGACGCCGCCTGAAGCGACTGAAGAAACGGCTCGGAATATTCCTGGTGGCATTTACATTGAAATGGAAGATATCGGGCACTTCCCGATGAGCGAAAACCATCCGTTGTTCAGAGAGTATCTGCGCGAAGCCTTAAGAATCATCGCAGACCGCACTGACGCCTGATTACTTGGTAACTGAATAAAATAAGAAAGCTTGATGATGAAGATTCTTGAATTTAATGACCAAGGCCTACAAGTAGAGCGTGATTCAAACGCGGTACGGCATATGGGTTCAAGTAGCCACCTAGCGCCCGCGCCAACAATCCGTGCGCGCACCCAACCGACATCAAACTCTCCCTCTGATATTCAGTTATTCATGTTCCAAACAGGAACGCTTCGCACCAAAACCAAATATATCAAAATGAACCAAGGAGAGGAAGATTTCGAGATTCCAGTGCCGTGGTTCTTGATTAAGCATCCAAAGGGTAACGTTGTTATTGACGGCGGAAACGCCATTGAGACTGCGATGGATAAACGCGGCCATTGGGGTGCTGTTGTTGATGCTTATGATCCGGTGATGAATGTCAAAGACAATTGCGTTGATCAATGTCGTTCAGTTGGTGTTGAGCCTGAAGATGTGAGCTATGTGTTGCAATCGCATTTGCATCTTGATCATTCAGGTGCAATTGGCCGTTTTCCAAAGGCACAGCATATCGTGCAAAGAATTGAATATGATTATGCGTTTAACCCAGACTGGTTTTCTGAGGCTGCGTATATCAGGGCTGACTTTGATCGTCCGGGTCTTGAATGGAAGTTCTTGGGTGGTGAATATACAGATAATTATGATCTCTATGGTGATGGCACCATACGGATGATTTTCACACCGGGTCATTCGCCTGGCCATCAATCCTTTTTGGTCACCCTCCCAAATACCGGCCCAGTGCTGCTCACGATTGATGCTGCCTACACACTTGATCACTGGGAAGACAAAGCTCTTCCTGGCCTTGTTTGTTCGTCGGTAGATGCGGCTCGTTCTGTCGCAAAATTACACAAAATTGCCCAAGATACTGGAGCTTTAGTCGTAACTGGCCATGACCCAGTGCATTGGAACACATTTAGAAAAGCTCCGCACAGTTTCTACGATTAAGACCCTAAAGTGAGCTGGAGGAGCCTGGCTTATAAAACCTGTGCCGTTAACGGCGCGGGAAATACCAACAAAAATTGACTAAAACTGAGGAGGAAGTAATGAGAATTTTGAAAAAAATAACGATGGCGTTGAGCGGGGTCGCTCTGTGTGCGACTGGCGCGATTGCAGGAGGATTGGACGATATTGATCCACAGGTGCGTGAGCGCCTTTATAATCCAGAAATGCTTGACCCAGCTCAGCCGATAGAAGCGAGCATTTACAAAGATTTTGTGGCTAAGAATCCGCCACCTTGGAAAATTGGATATGCAAGCTCGTATGCCGGCAATACTTGGCGTGCTGGTGCGATGTCGCAATTGCAAGACGTGATCATTCCTAAATGGAAAAAATTGGGCTTGATTTCTGAAGTCGTTGTGACCCAGTCAAACCTTAAAGATGCAACACAAATCCAACAAATGCGTCAGCTTGTTGATCAAGGTGTCGATGCTGTCATCGTATGTTGCTCAAACCCGACTGCGCTCAACCAGACTGTTAAATATGCTTACGACAAGGGTGTTCCAACATTCTCACTCACCGGCTATTTGACATCAGAATATGCGGTCAATTCATCCGTAAACTATCAGCTTGCAGGATTTGAAATCGGCAAATGGATGGCAAAGGAAATTGGCGGCAAAGGTAATGTGCTTGTTGTAGAGGGCATTCCGGGAACATCTGCTTCCGATAGTCAAGACCGTGGCGTTAAGGCTGGTCTGGCAACAGCAGAAGGCATTAATGTCGTTGGTTCAATCGCTGGCATGTGGACCGATCAGGTCGCTCAGGGTGAAGTGCAAAAATGGCTCTCAACACATCCAGGAAAATTAGACGGCGTAGTGGTTCAATCTGCCGCTGAAATGGGTGTATTGCGCGCGCTTGCTCAATCTGGTCGTGCTGACGTTCCAGTCGCAATCGGCGGTGAACTAGGTGCGTTGTGCCATTGGCGCAAAAACCCAGATTACATTTCTAGTGCGATCCAAACATGGCCGCCACAAGATGAGATGGAACTAATCTGGGACATCATGATGCGTACTTTGCAGGGGCAAGGTCCTAAAGTTCAATCTATCATGGTTGATCCTGTGACCGTTACTTTTGAAGATCTTAAAAACGTTATGGATGAAAGCTGCGATCCAAACACACCTAACTGGCTTCCAGTTGGTAAAGATCGTTGGGGTAGCTCTGCTTTCCTAGATGGCTTCTTCTACAAGCCTGCTGATCCAGCAAAATACAAGCGCTAAGTAAACGAAAACTGGACTGCCTGTGATGGGCAGTCCGGATTGTATAAGGGTAAGTTTTTGTCACGAGCGCAACCATCTCAGCCAGCTGCATCCGTCGCGCAGAACACAATTTCTGTGGTCGATGTATACAAGTTCTTTGGGCCAACGCGTGCGCTCAATGGCTGCAGCTTCTCTGCAAGGATGGGCGAGATACATGCCATCGTCGGTGGTAATGGTTGTGGTAAAAGCACAATGGCTAAGATCGTCTCTGGCGTCTTACCTATTGATAAAGGGCAAGTCTCCATATTAGGAGAAACACCATCGACACCGGGGGAATCCCGAGCGATTGGTATCTCAACAGTTTACCAAGAAGTTCTTGTTGCCGACGAAAGTACAGTTGTCGATAACCTCTTCATGGGAACAGACGATCTGTTTTCTTCGACCTTACCATTTAATGAAAAAGTCCAGCGCGCCGCTAAAATGATGCGCGAATTGGCAGGGGAAGAAGTCGACCCCCATGCACTCGTAGGCACATTGCCACTTGGCATTAAACAATGGATTACTATCGGGCGAGGGCTCCTTCAAGTCCCCCGAATTCTCATTCTTGATGAATCGTCAGCCGCTTTGGATTTTGATAGTACTGAACGGCTTTTTGATAAGATGCGAGAACTAAGAGACGGTGGCACTACTGTTCTCATTGTGACGCACAGAATTGCAGAACTCATTCGCATATCAGACCGAGCGACCGTCCTGAGAGATGGCAAAGACGTTGGTGTTCTGGAAAAGGAAGAGATTACTGAAAAGAATTTGCTCGCTTTGATGACAGGCGAAGACCAAGACGATAATCACGCCGAATTCAAGGCGCCAATTCCAGTTGATGACAGCGTCGTCATGCAGGCTCACGGCCTTCAAATTTGGCCCGATGCTGAAAGCGTAGACTTCGAACTTCTAAAAGGTGAGATCGTAGGGATCGCTGGTCTTGATGGCCAAGGACAAGATGAATTTGTGCGGGTGTTGGCTGGTGTGCAACTGGCGGAAAAAGGGCTCGTTTATTCATCCGACAGGGCAGGGGTGTTTCATCCTATCCAGTCTCTTCGCGAAGCCGTAAAAGCTAAAATTGCCTATGTTTCTGGAGATCGAAAACGTGAAGGTATTTTCGCTTCGCTAAGCATCTTTGAAAACATGTCTATGCCACTTTATCGCGAGAAAACACGTGGTGGTTTTTTCGGGTTCATTGATTGGGTAAGTCTGAAAGCAATCTTCACTCGAGAGACTGAAAACTTACTTATTAAATTTGGCCTTGCTGACGATAAGATCACGTCTCTTTCGGGTGGTAATCAGCAAAAAGTCCTTATTGGTCGCGGCTTCGCCATGCGACCTGATATTATCGTCTTGAATGATCCTGCGCGGGGCATTGATGTGGGGGCGAAGACTGAACTCTACAAACATCTAAGGACGTTTGCTGAATCTGGAAAATCTGTGATTTATTTATCTTCCGAATTGGAAGAATTTATCGGCTTTGCCACCCGCGTTATCGTTTTTCGAAACGGTAGTCCCTTTGATGCCTTTGCTGGGGAACAGGTTGAACAAAAACGTATTCTTGAAGCCATGTTCGGTCAAACAGATCGTCTTGGACTAAAGGGGCTTACTTCTGAAGCCCTACAGCCGAACTCGAGTGACAACCCTCCTTTGCAGCCTCAAGATATTGAGAGCACAGACGTATCAAACCCAGATCAAGACAACGTTGTTTCACTTGCTGCAGATAATACAGCAACCACAAAGCGACTAAATATCAAGATTGTTGAATTCGATGCTCACAAAAACAAAAAACGGTCTGCGTTATGACCGATGTGACAACAAGCACAATTCCAGCTCAAGCTGAAAACGATGAAGTTAGCTCTGGCAGCGGAACAACGCCTTATTTGTTGATGCCAATTACCGTTCTGTTTGTCCTTTTGATCATTGCAGTCGTCAGATCTCCATCTCTGATGACAAGCTCAGGAATTGGCGCCGCAATTATTGTTTCAGCCCCTCTCATTCTTGCAACCTATGCTCTCATGACAAGCGTAACGGCAGGCCGGGGCACTGTGGATTTAGCCATTGGCCCGCTGATCGGCTTCATCAATGTTTCTGTTATCCAGCTTACCGCAGCCGAGGTGATAGGTTCTCCAATCTCTGTCTTCATTTTTGCGATTGGCCTCGGCATTGCTTATCAAGTCTTGATGGCTGCGATTGTCATTTATGTGCGGGTCCAACCAATAATCGTATCGCTAAGTGGCTTTCTAGCGCTATCAGGCATAAACCTTGTCATTCTGCCTCGACCTGGAGGCCTTGCACCTGAATGGATGCAAAGCTGGGGTGCAGGCATTGATATTATTTCGCCTGTTTTGGTGATCCTTGTGGTGGCAACACTTGCATGGTTGCTTTTCACACAAACAGCTTTCTACACTCATTTGAGACTGATGGGATCAGATGAGAGAGCTGCCTACACCAGTGGCGTTCCGATCACGACCGTCCGTTTTGGTGCCCATGCGATTGCAGGCGTATTCGCCGGATTGTCAGCCATTACGTATACGGCTTTGATTAGCTCAGGAGATCCAAGCCAAGGAACGACCTACACACTCATCGCCGTAACAGCACTCGTATTAGGTGGCACTTCGCTCGCAGGCGGGCGCGGCACAGTGATGGGGTCTTTATTTGGTGCGCTTAATCTATATTTGATTACCTATGTGCTTGCGACATTCAATTTTGGCGCTGTTCAAAGCTTTGTAACTGACCTTGCTTACGGCACAATCTTGGTTGTCTCTTTGCTGCTAACAATCGCTCTGCCGTTCATCCAACGGCACATCCGAAACTTCTCACCGTTACTCTATTTTGTTGTGCTGTCAGTTGTTGTCTTCGGTGTTATTTTACACACGACATTTGATTATACGGCATTAGAGGCCGCGACAGATACGGCGAAACAAGCGCTCCCTGCAATGAATTTTGCAGCGCCCCTTGAAGTGGTGCAACTGAGTGAAAGTGACATTGAATACGGCGCATTCGCGCAGCCGCTAATCTATGCAGCAATTCTAATTATTGCACTGCCAATTTTGTTGCGGGTGATTTTTTCGAACTCAGATTTTCGCAACATTGGACTTTTGGTCGCAATCTTCGTCACATCCATGCTGTTGATGTCAGGTTATTTTTTGACCCAAAATTCTGATTCCTCCCAAGCTCCAATTCGGGAGCAAGCCAATTGAGTAATTCTGCATCAACACATAAAACTGGCACTTTGCTAACACGCCTTATTGGTTTGGTTTTGGCATTAGGCATAACGGCGATCGGTGTGGTTGTTGGCTTGGTTCAGGGGCAACCTATTCAGCAAGTCATTTTGTTTGCTGTAGCCACCCTTGCTGGTTCAGCTTGGGCTTGGCAATTTTTTGTCAAACAGTTTGATAATCAAGGCGAAGAAAATCAGGAGACTGAGGGGCCAGGTGAACTTTACCAAGCATGGTTGAAGTATCGCTTAGGGTTTTTTGGGTTTTTGATCTTAGCATTGTTATTTGTAACGCTTTCTCTGACCGTTGAAGGTTTCTTCAATATTTGGAACGTGATTTCAGCGCTCATCTTGTTGTTGATCATTGTTTTGACAATGACGGTTGGGAAATTTGTTTCTGAAAACAAAAGCGCATTTATCGGCTTGATGGTGTTGATCGGCCTGTTCTCAATTGGTGCGATGAACATCGAAGGGTTTTCATCAACAAACAATATCAAATCGATGCTGCTCTTTGCGTCATTTCTTGGCTTGGCATGTATCGGTCAAACACTTGTAGCGCTTGTCGGTGGCCTCGATCTCTCGATCCCATTCGTTATTGGTTCAGCCAATGTGGGGATGTTGTATCTCATCAGCCTCGGTGTCCCACCTTGGTTAGCACTCGTAATCACATTGTTCTTTGGATTACTTATTGGTTTGATAAATGGGTTGCTTAGCTATCGCCTTCAGGGCCAAGCGCTCATTATGACGCTGGGAACTGGATTCGCGGTTTCTGGGGGCATCCAAATAATCACTTCGATTGGAACAGCCTATGGTGGCAATGTTTTTGCAACAGTTCCAAGTTGGCTTAGCAACTTAGCAGCCTTAAATGGATCATTTTTTGGAATTCCCATTCCACCAGTAATCGCCATTTGGATCATCATCGCGGTAGTGCTGATCGTTGGTATGCGGCATACCGTTTATGGCCGCTATCTATATGCTCTAGGTGTAAATCGTACGTCAGCAAAACGCGTATCGATTTCAGAGCGCGTCTATTGGGTTTCTGTCTACACGCTCAGCGGGTTTTTCTCAGCGCTAACGGGCATCTTTCTCCTTGGTTGGAGCGGTGGCGGTTTCATTGGCGTTGGGGATAGTTATTTGTTCATGACCCTTGCTGCCGTTGTTGTTGGTGGGACTTCCTTATTGGGCGGGATAGGTGGATACGGCTTCACTGTGATTGGCGTTTTGGTTCTTCAAGTCCTGACATCATTTTTGGTCGGCATCGGACTTAACCATGAATGGCAGCAATTTATCTTCGGACTGCTAATCCTCCCAATGGTCGCACTTTATGCGCGCTCCCCGCACATCAGAACCCAAATTTAGAAAGCGACAAGCAATTGACACAAGAACAAGCCAAATCAAGACAGGGGACAAAATGACCCATCCAGTTATGCAAACAATAGATCTAACAGGTGCGAGTTATTCTGCAGCCCTGTTGGGAATGGTAGCAACAACTGTATTGCTTCTCATCGGCTCCGCTTGGGTGCGTGGTGGTTGGAAATTACCGGTCACTCTTTGCGGTCTGGCAACTCTTGTTGGGGTGTTGGCGCTCTATGAATCAAAAGCTGTTTGGCTTTCAAGTTCACAGGTTCCACTCGTTTATCACTATGTAGGCTGGATCATATCCATGCCCCTACAGGTTATCGCACTCTTCTTCTTTGCCCGTCAGATGGGGCCAGTATCTTCCGCGTTGTTTTGGCGCTTATTGGTTGTCACTGTTTTGATGGTGCTGTTTCGCTATCTGGGAGAAGCAGGGTTCGTTCACGCAACTTTGGCATTTCTTATCGGCATTGTTTTCTGGCTATACATTCTCGGCGAGATATTTTTCGGACAAATGGAAGAGGCCGTAACAAAGAGCCTCAACGCGCCAGTACAGCGTGGGTACTTCTGGCTGCGGTTGATTGTGACTGTTGGTTGGGCAGTTTATCCGTTGGCCAATTTCATCATCAGTTTTAGTGGTCATGTTGATACTGGCGGCATGAGCGTCGCTTACAACCTGACAGAATTTTTAAACAGAATAACGTTCGGGATCATCATTCTCTCAACGGCTGTTTTGGCCTCGAAAGGATCATCCGATGAATAATCTAATTCTTCTCAATCTCGAGCAAATCAATACACTGCCCTCTAATATGGAGTTACCAAAATGAACGGTGCCAATATCATTGCAATTATCATTCTGGCGGCGATCGTTATTGCGGTTCTTGCCTACCTTCTTCACTGGCTGTACCGCCATTCAACCAAGGATGTATCCTTTGTGCGAACCGGTTTTCTTGGTGAAAAAATCGTCATGGGTGGTGGCGCGTTAGTCCTACCAATCGTCCACGACCTTACCGAAGTGAATATGAATACACTGCGTCTTGAAGTAACAAGATCGCGGCAGAAATCACTGATTACTAAGGATCGGATGCGTATCGAGTTGGAAGTTGAATTCTACGTGCGTGTGATACCGACAATTGAAGCTGTCTCAACGGCCGCGCGTACCCTTGGCAATAGAACAACAAATCCAGAAAGCTTGCGCGACCTCATTCAAGGCCGTTTTGTGGATGCTATGGGTGCCGTTGCTGCGTCGATGGCTATGGAGGAAATACACGAGAACCGGTCTGCCTTTATCAAGAAAATTAAAGAGGAAGTGGCCGACAACCTCACGCTCAATGGGCTTGAACTAGAAACCATCTCTCTAACAACATTGGATCAAGCTGATATTTCGCTTTTCAATCCTTCAAATGCGTTTGACGCGGAAGGTCTTACACGTCTGACCGAAGAGATCGAGAAGCGTAAGAAAAAGCGTAATGACATTGAGCAAGATACGATGATCGCGGTTCGCAAGAAGAACCTTGAAGCTGAGAAGATGGCTTTGGATATTGAGCGGGAAAGTGAATACGCGAAATTGGCCGAAGATAGCGAAGTGGCTATTCGTAGAGCTGAGCAAAAAGCTGAAGTAGAGCTCATGAATGCGGCGAAGGAACGAGAAATTGAAATTGCCCGTTTGAAGGAACGCGAAGAGGTAGAAACCAGCCGCATCCAAATGGAGCAATCGCTTGAAACAATCGAAATCAAGCGACAGGAAAATCTGGCGCTAGAAGAACAAGCGCGCGAAATTGCAATTTCAGAAAAATCTAAGAAACGTTCCCTTGCACAATCAGAAGCGGAAAAAGCCCGTGGTAAAATGCTGGAAGAGAGCGAGAAGGCGCAGACAGTTCGTGATACCGAAATTGCAAATCGACGCAAACAGGTTGAGCTGATTGAAGCAGCAAAAGAAGCCGAACGGGGTGCAATTGTTACCAAGGTGAATGCTGAGGCTGAAAAATCCGCAGCCAAAGATTTGGCTGAAGCGGATGGAATTGCCGTTAAAGCTCTCAAAGAACGCCTTGCAATTGAAGCAGATGGAAAACGGGCGCTCAATGAAGCTGAAAACCTGCGCACAGACGCTAGCCGCAAATCCGCTCTCCATCAAAAGTTGGTCGAGAACCTTCCTGAAATCATCCGCGAGAGCGTCAAACCAATGGAGAATATCGACGAAATCAAAATTCTTCATGTTGAAGGTCTCCCAGGTTTAGCAGGAGGTAATTCAGATGGCTCTTCAACTGCTGATGGGCAAGGCAAATCAGGTGACGGAAACCTTGCAGATCAAGTCGTGAATTCCGCATTGCGATATCGCTCGCAGGCTCCCTTTGTCGATACATTGTTAGGAGAGATCGGAATGAGCGGAGAAAACGTGCACCGCATGGAAAGTCTGCAAGACTTATCTAAGATCGTTTACACCGAGCCTGGTGCTGCTGAAACATCCAGTAAGCCCAAAGCTGCTTCGCCCAAAAAATCGGCACCAAAGTCCAAAAATTAAGAACGCAGTCTGTGGTCGCTTTCGCGCGATCACACCAGTCTTGATAGAATTTAAAGGAGGCTTTCTTGAGCCTTACAACAAAGATTGAACGAGAAGTTGCAGTGATGAGCTGCTGGACTGTGTTCGGAATTTTAGGACTTGGCTTCCTTCTTGAAGGCGGTGTCCGTGATAACTTCTTGGTCGGTGTTTTTGGAATAGGTGCCTTTGTGGTGGGTTTCTTGTGCCACCTTGTCGCGAATTATGTTTTTAAGCAGAGCTTTTCCAAGGGGGAAGTAGCGCTCGGGTTAGGCGTGTTTGTTACTTCTACAATCGTATTCATTGTTGGTTGGCTTTCTGGTTCGCTCTCTGAAACAAGCTTTTTCATTGGTCTGACCGCACTCTCAATTATCGTTGCTGGGTTCATTGTTAATCTGACAACCCGGTATGGGGTTAGTGGCGCGTTTCATAAATTCGACGTCTCTGCAAAATCTCATTCGAGGCATCGAAAATGAGCCTGTTTGATCCTGTAATATGGCTATTTCTTCTCTTGTTGTTTTATGGATTGGTTTCTCTTTATTGGGCCCGATCAGCGTCCCTATACAATCAATCCGAAACTGGTTTTTTCACAGCAGGTGGATCTCTTGCACCTTGGATGACTGCCCTTGGACTTACAGGGGCGAGTATTTCTGCATGGATCATGCTGGGCTTTCCAAAGACGATCGCCAACCAAGGCCTAGGTTTTGCCGTTCTTGCCCTTGCCGGAGTCGTTATCCCGCTTACAGGTGTACTCTTCTTAAAGCCGCAATGGGCCATCGCCAAACGTCATGGGTATTCTAGTCAGGGTGAGATGTTGAACGCCTATTTCGGCGGCAAAGCTATCGGTATTCTTTCCGCAGGGATTGCGTTGTTGATCGCTATCGGGTTCTCAGGGATCCAACTTCGCGCTGTCTCTCAATTGCTGGCTAATCTCTCTGGCAGTGCAGATCTATTTCCTCAATATGTCTTGGGAATAGCGTTTCTGGTTGCGGCTTACCTGATCATCGGGGGGATGAGAGTTGTTGGGTACCTCGGCGTATTACAGACCGTTTTAATTGGCCTCACTCTAGCTGGTTTAGGGCTTTTTGTTCTCATCACCCAGGGCGGGTTAGAGCCAATCAGCCAAGCGTTAGGTGTTCTTGCTCAAAATCCAGATTCAATTTCTAAGGGATTGTTTGAGATTGCTGGGGTCATCCAGTTTACTGCCGGACATGGGATTGAAGATTCAATAACAAGTCAGTGGACCGCGATGATGATATTCAGCACCGCGCTTGCATTGATGGGCATCCAAGCAAGTCCAATGATCACCCAATTGGTCATTGCTACACGCAATTCAAAAGGAATTGCAGCTGGACAGACATGGGTATTTGCAGGCTTTTTTGGCGCTCTTTTGGTCGGAGCCGTTATTTTAATTGGTGTAACAGGAATTGGAAAAGGTGGAAATCCAATTGGGGACCTGCTGGCAATCCTCTCAGCAAGTTCTCCTTGGTTTATGGCCATTGGCGCACTGGGGTTTCTCGCCGCATTGCAACTCGTGATGGGTTTGAGTGTTCTCACCGCTGCAAATGCTGTGATCAAGGATGTCTACAAACCGTTTTTCCATAAAGGCCTTTCAAGCAAGGACGAGTTGTTATTTGCCAGAGTGCTAATGGGACTTCTTATTCTCGCCGCAGCCTTGCTGGCTCTCCTAGGGCCATTTGTCCTTTCGGCGCTAAGTTCTGTAGCCCTGCCGGCAGCCTTTCAATTATGGCCAGCCTTACTCGGTTTATGTTGGGTTAAATTTATAACAAGACAAGCTGTCTTAGCTGGCGGGGTGCTCGGACTGTTTGCTGTTTTTGTTACGGATACAGTTGGCATTCGCATGTTAGAATTCGTCGGCCTTGATCTGCCTTGGGGCCGTTGGCCTTGGACTATCCATTCTGCCGGATGGGGCATCTTCTTCAATGTGTTGGCGGTGCTTGTAATCTCCGCCATTACACAAGGGCGAGGGCATGCCAATATTGCCTTGGATATACGCAGCTTTTTGCGAAGTTACATGAAGCCTAAAGTTCAAAGCCGTGCACTAAAGCCTGCTGCTTGGTCTGCAGTTCTTGCTTGGTTTTTCTTGGCTATTGGTCCTGGTGCTGTTCTTGGTAACACCGCATTCGGAAAACCTTCTGCAGGCTTTGAAGTTTGGATGATTGGTGTTCCATCTATCTGGGCGTGGACAATTCTATTTTGGGTTTTGGGTGTGTTTTTGGTTTGGTTCCTTTCATACAAAATGGAACTTGCATCAGAATCTGACGTTCAATTTACCCCGGTCGAAGCCATTCCCACGGCCGCTATTCGGGACACTAAAATACAAAAAGTAGAAGTGTTGCGTTTGGCTTGGACGATTTCTGCGATCGCAACAATCATAACATTAACAACCTGGACATTTGGCTCGTGAGCCAAGAAAGAGACCCTATGCCCCCCTTTATTTTCAATACAACAGCCAGCGTTAGATTTGGCGCAGGTTTGGTGTCGCAGCTTGGCGAAATGGTAAAGGCCAGCATTGGGACACGTATTTTGCTGGTGACAGACCCTGGCATGATGACAACTGGCATTGTTGACAACGCGATAAACATATTAAAAGCCGCGGGTGTTGATGTGGCGTTGTTCCAAGATGTTGAATCTGATCCCTCAGAGAAAGTTGTGCTCGCATGCGCTCAAGCGGCCATCGACCATGAATCACAGGGCGTTGTTGGTCTTGGTGGCGGCTCATCCTTGGATGTTGCGAAACTGGCGGCCTTGCTTGCAACCGGTAATGAAAAGCTTGCGGATGCTTATGGTGTCGGCAATGCAAAGGGACCACGCTTGCCGTTAATTCTTGTGCCAACAACTTCTGGAACAGGCTCGGAAGTGACACCTATTTCGATTGTTACCACAGGCACCAATGAAAAAATGGGTGTCGTCTCACCTGTCATCATTCCAGATATAGCCCTGCTTGATCCAGAACTAACTTTGGGGCTGCCATCACACATCACAGCGGCAACAGGCATTGATGCCATGGTACATGCGATTGAGGCCTACGCATCTGCTAGCGCCAATAATAACCCAATCTCTCGCATGCTGGCAGAAAAAGCACTTCAGTTGATGGGGCCTTCGCTTTTGGCGGTTGTCAATGATGGGTCGGCTATTGAAGGCCGTTCCGCTATGTTGTTGGGATCAATGATGGCAGGCCAAGCGTTCGCCAACTCACCCGTCGCAGCTGTTCATGCATTAGCCTATCCACTTGGCGGCCATTTCCATATTCCACATGGGCTTTCAAATGCTCTCGTACTGCCCCACGTTTTGCGTTTCAATTGCGAAGTCGCTCCGCAACCTTATGCGGAATTGGCGCCATTTGCTTTTCCTGAACTGGCAAAATTAGAGGGCCAAGAACGCGCAAGCGCCTTTTGCGACTCTTTGGCTGATCTTTCACAAAAATGTGGCCTTCAGCAAAGTCTCAAAGAAATGAACATCCCGAGGGAAACGCTTCCCAAACTGGCAAGCGACGCGATGAACCAAACGCGTCTTCTCGTAAACAATCCACGTGAAGTTAAACTAGCTGACGCATTGGCAATTTATGAAGCTGCCTACTAATTCAAATTAAATGTCCCGTGCGCACTGATGACGAACAAACTCTATCCTCAGTGCCACTCACCATCGCCAATAACTTAACAGCCCACCTGTTAAGAGCCCTTCGTTTGTCGGGGAGATATTCATTTCGATCATAACGCTTGTCTCGGCGACGCTTCCTTTTGGTCTTAGGGCTATTGCTTTGTCGACCAACTTTACAGTCTCTTGCCTGACAGGCTTATTCGCCTTCTCTTTTTGAAGGAAGTTCTCGAGAGCGGGATCATCGCCATCTGCTACCATTACGCGATGAGAAACAATACGTATTCGCGTGTCTGTGATGAAATATAAGGCCAAAAATCGATGGCCTACAATTAACAAACAATATCATCAATCTTTGAAAGAATTGCACAAGCGTTCAAATTTCCACCATTCAAAGGTTTTTGGTTCGAGCTTATCATAAGATTAGATATCATTTTGGGACTGAGGTTCTTTTCTATCTCAAGCATTAAAGCTGCGATGGCGGATACATGAGCAGTCGCAATAGAGGCGCCTGAGAAGAAATCGTAGTTTCCACCAGGCGAAGTGCTTAATACATCAATGCTAGGGCCAGCGATGATACCTTTCGCAATCTTTTGGCCAGAGACACCAATAACGCCAGGCTGATTAGCTGGGAACCGTGCTTTTTTATTGGGGCCATAAGCAGCAACAACCACGATGGCGTGGTCTTCAATTGCTGCTTTGATTATTTTAGCAAGTAACGGGTCAAATGGGCCCCCAAGACTGAGATTTATTATATCAACTTTTTGAGCAATGGCGACATTCAGTGCGCGAGCGAGCGAGAATGTACTGCACCTTCCTTTCTTTAAGATAGTGCTCTGCCAGCAACCACGCATGCCAATAACCCTTGCGTCTGGGGCAACGCCAACTATTCCTTTTCGGTTAGCATTGCTGGCTGCAATAACACCAGCAATTGCAGTCCCATGTCTTTCCGCTGGGTTTTCTTTTCTTTTTTCAACGCTCACAAAATCTTTGCTTTTGAAGCCACGATTTGACAAATCTGGATGCGAAAAATCAATGCCGGTATCTATAACCGCTATATTAACATCGCGGCCGGTTGTTTTTTGATGAACCGACAAGATGTCAATGTTGGATAGGTTGGTTTGAAGCTTGAATAATTCATCATCATATGTCGGCGTATTTAACGTTTCAAACGCGTTCATTCGTTGAACGGTCCCGATATTACTGTCTTTTTCCATAACGGACATGAGCTCAGAAATTGATTTACTAAACCCCACCTTAAAGACAATACAGTGAACCGTGATGCTGGATATTGGCCATTCGGCAACAAGGTCTATTCCATACTCACTAGATATTTTATCGATCTGCGCCTTCAAACGATCTTGCGAAGCAATCGGAATGGTTACGACAATATACCGCCGACCAACGAGATCATCAGCAGATGCCAAGAGCCAATTTTCCTTTTGTTCTTGCGCATGCCCAATTTGTATTGAAGCGATCAAAAAAATAAATATCAGAGTTAGAATACGCATCAATTGTCGCCCTGTAAGTGAGAGACAAAGGCGACCTCGGGGGCGTCTGATATTTTCGCGAAAACAGGTGAGAGACTTTGTTTGTTTTTAGACTGGACGGTATAGACACCCGTTGGCGAAGGGCCGCTAAGCAATTTAAGGTTATGGGCTTCAAACAAAGCAAGCATGGAAGTTTTTCCGATGCCATCTGCAGCTTTTATTCTGAGAAATTCCCCAGCAACGACAGCGTTATCAGTAAGGGTTTCATATTTTCCCTCCTGATTTATGACATTGGGCACAATAACAATTGCCACCAATGCTGAAGCTGCAATCAAACCGTATGTTGCCCATTGGGTTAGTGCTCTGGGTTTAGTCTGCTTAGGTATAAGGGTTGTAATATTTGATCTCGATTGTTGGCTTTCAGCATCGACCAAGGCAGAAATATTTTGCCAACTTTGATCTTCAGCGCCATCAAGATAATTACGATCATTAATTGCAGACGCGAGGCGCTTTTGCTCAGCCACCTCTTTCTGACACAGTGGACAGGTGCTGATATAGCGCTCGACCATCTCATGCTCATCCGCGTCTAATTTACCCGAAACATACCACGGCAATAACGCCCATACTTCTTGATGCTTATCGCCGGTTTCTCTTTCATCTACTTCCATTAAGATGCCCGTTTCTTTGTTATCGACGTGGTTGTGTCGACAAAATATGTTTCATATTTGAACGCGCATGCAACATCCGCGTCTTCACTGTTCCAACGGGGCAACCCATGATTTCACCAATCTCAGGATAGGTGCACCCGTAATAGTAAGTCAGTTCCATCACACTACGTTGCTCTATTGATAAGCTTTGCAGAGCGCGGCCTAATTGATCACGCAAGAAAACACGTTCCAATTCATCCATTCCGGTTGACTCATGCGGCAACTCATCGGGCTCTACATTATCGTCAACATCAGTTTTATTTTTGGCGCAGGCTTTAAGCGCCACTCGGTAAGCAATGCCGAAAACCCACGTGGATACTTTAGATCTGTCGCCAAAATTGTTGGCCGTACGCCAGACCACCATCATCGTATCAACGGCTACATCTTCAGCAGTTTCATTGTTGACGGTTGTTCGAATGGCGAACCCAACAACTTTCTTAAAATAGCGACGGTAGAACCGCTCAAACGCATCTTTATCCCCGGACGCAATCGCTGTTAACAGCTGCTTGTCGATCTCATTTGGACTCTTATCATCTGACGGAACAGTTGTGTTAGATGTCGCCAAGAACATGAAGCTCACTCATTACTATGTAAAAGGTAAGTGCCCGACTTTTGAAAAAGGGTTCAAAATTAATTTAAGTATTTAATTAGGGTCACAATTATTGCTGACAATAAGGTATCATCAAAATGCAGATGAAGCCCCAACACTTTTTGAAAACAAATACTTGATTGCGCGCCTTCCACTTTTCAACAAAAAGCGCACTCATTTCTGGGCGCGCTTTTTGTGTATTGAAAATCCGCTTGTTTTAGAAGCGGTAAGTTAGACCAGCTCTAACCAAAACAGAGGCTAGATCGTCTTCAAAGTCTCCACCGCCAGGACCAGTGCCGCCACCAACAGGTGCTTCACCAATACGGCGTAGGCTATCAACATTGACGAATTGCTGATAACGGGCATCGACAAAGAATGAAGTGCTTTCGGTCAGCTCAAGATTTGCACCGCCGCCAATATGCCAACCAAATGCCGTGTCGGTATCGTCAAGGTTCAGGTTTGGACCATTGTAAAAGACATCAAGATCGAGGAACCCAACACCAACACCACCGCCAACATAAGGCGTGAACTTTGTGCCGGTATCCAGATCAAAAAAGAGATTAGCAAACACGCCAACGCCTGAAACGCCGCTGTCACCATTGACGACTTCTTGACCAACGCCGTTCCCTGAGAAATCGATTGTATCGACATCATTGTCGAAATAATTCACTTCAATTTCTGTTCGTGGCGTGAAGCCGCCAAAATTGAAGTGATTCCACTTATAACCAACTGCACCACCAACCGTGAAGCCTGTGTCAAATTCTGTGTCGACGATAGTTGTACCATTCGTAAAGTCAGTGGAGCCAACATCAAAATTAGCGCCACCAAAAATGGAGCCGTAAAAGCTGGGCTTTTGTGACTCAGTAATTGGCGAAGCTTGAATTTCAGGATCTAGATCAGCGGCAAATGTAGCTGCGGAGCCCGAAATAGTTAGAACGGCAATGCATATGCCGCGTGATAGGGTGTTGTTAAATGAGTTCATTCTAGAATCTTTCTTATTAGATGACTGAGCATGTAACGGGCGCGACCGGAATGCCTGCCTTTGAATTACTCGCTACTTGTGAGTGCCAAGGTTTGCATAAATGGTTCAAAATTCTTGAAGACGAAAAAAGCGGACATTGAAACGAGCCGCAATATTGGCAAGCCAAACACAAAGCTGCCATCCAGCTCCCTGCAAACTCCTGCAGTTTAATTTAGAGTTTGGTGCGATGATTTTCCTGAGTAGGAAGAAGCAGATGCTATGAAAGCATCCAAATTTTCGAAGGCACTTATTATAATTGGCGCAAGAAGTATGCTGCGTTGATGTTATCTGAGATTGAGCGAAAGCTCTAAGGCCTGCCTCTCGGCATTTGTGAGTAACGACGCGCTCCTTCCCAAAGCTTTGCTTTGGCTGTTAGGCGAACAGGGCCGCCTATTCAGTGTCTAAGCCTAATCTAGCCCATGTTCTTTTTATAGAAATCATACATTTGGGAAACCATATCATCCCCCATGCCGTCTTCTTTTGCTGTGTTAAGCGCTTTCAAAGTCGATTGAGACATGAGAGATTCGGCACCCGCATCTTTTGACATTTGAGCGTAGTACCCAACATCTTTCGCTGCATTTTTAATGGCGAAGGCGAGCATGCTTGGGTCATTGTCGACCGCATAAGCTTTAACGAAATCCATCATGCCTGAATGCAAAGGGCCGGCTGCCATAACATCATGGAGCTGTTTGCCATCAACGCCCATTTTATCAGCCATCGCGAAAGCTTCCGCCATCGCGTTTGCAACGGTCATGCCGTAGAAATTATTGATGAGTTTGATGGTGTGGCCTGAACCAAGAGCACCAAGGTAAAAGACATTCTCACCCAAATCATTGAGAACAGATTCAGCTTTGTCAAAACCAGCTTTATCACCTGAACACATTAAGTTAAGCAGGCCGTCTTTTGCGTGCGCGGGTGTTCTGCCGATTGGTGAATCCAAATAAGTCGCGCCTGTTTTCGCTACATCAGCGCCGATTTTTATGGTCGAAGCCGGCAGCGATGTCCCAAAGTCAATCACGACTTTACCAGCCGAAAGTCCAGCAATGACGCCGTCATCACCATACATGCGTCCTTCAACCGATTTTGAGGTATCAATGCAAAGCATGATGATGTCGCTTGCTTCTGCAATTTCTTTGGATGTTTTGACTTCAGTTGCACCACGAGCAACAGCAGCATCAACAGCTTCGCGCGATCGATTGGCAATGACAGTAAGCTGATAGCCCTCATCAAGCATATGATCGCACATAGCGCTGCCCATAAGGCCAAGGCCAATAAATCCGATTGCAGGTTTAGACATTTGATAAGCTCCTAATGCTTAGATAGTGACGTTCAATTGCTGACCAGGAAAAAGAACCGTTGCTTGTAACGCCGAAGGTTGCCTAGTCTTTGTCAATGAAGGACAAAAAGAAAGCTGATTTTGCCGAATTAAGGTGAGAGTGGGCCAAAAGGACATTTCTGGCTGCTTGTTCACAGAAACTTCTACAAATTTGCGTATCCTAAGTCTTGTCTTAGGGGGTCTCAAAAAGCTATGAGAGACAAAGCAGAACTGATTTGTTCCACGATGGAAAATAGATAAGGTCAAAGCGATGAGAAATGACACGAAACTGGTAACGGTTTTTGGCGGCTCCGGATTTGTTGGGCGCTATGTTGTAAAAGCCTTGGCCGAGCGCGGCTATCGGGTGCGGGTTGCATGTCGTAGGCCTGATCTTGCAGGCTTCTTGCGCCCCTTAGGAACCGTTGGCCAAGTTCAACCAATTCAAGCCAATCTTCGCTATCCAGCTTCGGTCGCAAAGGCTGTTGAAGGTGCGGATGCTGTCGTTAATCTGGTCGGTATTTTATATAAATCTGGCAAACAAAACTTCGATGCTGTGCAAGCGCGTGGAGCCAGAACGATCGCAGAAGCAACAAAAGCTGCTGGTATCAGCTCGCTGGTTCAAATGTCAGCCATTGGCGCGGATGCTTCCAGCGATATTGATTACGCCCGTACAAAGGCAGAAGGTGAAGCAGCCGTCCTTGAAGCTGTGCCAGAAGCTGTCATTGTTCGCCCATCCATTGTGTTTGGTCCTGAAGACGATTTCTTCAATCGTTTCGCTGATATGTCGACAATCGCGCCAGCTTTGCCCCTTATCGGTGGCGGGCATACACAATTCCAGCCGGTCTATGTGGGCGATGTCGCTGAAGTAATCGCGCGCGGTGTTGATGGTGCGCTAGAGCAAGGTGCAGCCTATGAGCTTGGCGGCCCACGGGTTGCTTCTTTCAAAGAATGCTTAAACTTGATGCTTGATACCATTCACAGAAAAAAGGCACTGCTGCCTATTCCGTTCGGTATTGCAAAAATTCAAGGGGCAATCTTGGGTCTGCTGCCAAAGCCGCTTTTGACCAAAGATCAAGTGTGCTTATTGGAGCATGATAATGTGGTGTCAGAAGACGCCAAGGCGAGCGGTCGCACTTTAGAAGGCCTTGGCATTAATCCGCAAAGCATGGAAACAATCCTGCCAACTTATCTTGTTCGCTTTAGACCATATGGCCAGTTTGCGACGAAGCCTGCTAAGCCTGCTTAACTTACGAGCGTTACTTATCGCGGGAGTGGATCGGCTTTAATGCCAATTTGCCAATCTGGGTGCCGTCCTTGCTTTGAGATCACGGTCTGAGCATTGGACTGTCCGCTTTGTTGATTTTTCAATGGGGCGGCAGCTTGAAAGTTGATTTCTGCTTCCATGGGTTTGCCCAGCGCATCTGCGAGCATTTGTTCAGCATTCAGCGTTGGCTTTTCTCTCGCGGCCGAACTTGATGATGGCGGTGTATAAACAAACAAGCCAATCAATCCAACAGTACCAATAAGGATGCGCCAGTAAGCAAAAGGCGCAAATCCATATTTGGTCACGAAGTCGAGCAAATATTTAACGACGACCGCGCCAACAACGAAGGCTGCGGCAAAACCCACGGCGACAAGCAGAAGGTCATCTGTCGTGACAAGGTCAATGTTCTTATAAAGGTCATAGACGAAGGCACCGCCCATCGTTGGCATGGCGAGGAAGAATGTAAATTCTGCAGCCGATCGCTTGTTTGTGCCCAAAAGCAGTGAGCCTGCGATTGTGGCGCCTGAGCGTGAAACACCAGGGATCATGGCGATGCATTGAAAACAACCAATGACGAACATGAGCCAGATTGGGTAGTCTTCTACATTCGTATATTTCGGTGTCATCTTGGATGCTTTGCGGTCCACCCAAAGAAGAATGAAGCCGCCAATAATTAGCATAATGCAAATCAGCATGGGCGATTCAAACAGGACTTCTTTGATGAACTTGTGCAAAAAGACACCGGCAAAAGCAGCCGGTAAAAAGGCGATTGTGACACCTGCAACAAATCGACGGGCAGCACTGCTGGTTGGCAATGCTTTTGCAATATTGAGGAGACGATAAAAATAAATCGTCAAAATGGCGAGGATCGCACCAAGCTGGATCAAGACTTCGAAGATTTTACCGGTGTTTTCAAAGCCCAGAAAATGGCCCAACAACAGGATATGTCCCGTAGAGGAAACGGGGATAAATTCGGTTAAACCTTCCACAATGCCTAAAATCAGTGCGGAAATTATTGTCTCGGACTGCATCTTCTTTTACCCACTCGACACGGACCGCAAAGCCCGTTACTCCCTAGTTAGGCATCCTTTTGCCACAAAAGAGTTGCGATAAAGGTAACAGCGCGAAGAATTACTCAAAGAGACAGAAAACAAACATGCTGAGACTGGTTCATTACCCCTTTTCTGCCCAAAGCCGCTTCATCCGTCTTTGCTTAGCTGAATATGGTGAAAGTGCAGAAATGACGGAAGCAAAGCCGTGGGAACGCCGTGATGCGTTGTTACAGATTAATCCGGCTGGCAATATCCCGATTTTGATTGAAGATGATGGCCCTGCAATTTGTGGCCATGATGTTATTGCTGAATATCTTGATGAGACCCGTGGGCCTTTGCAGCGCGATCATCGTTTGATGCCAGAAAATCCGCAAGATCGCGCAGAAGTGCGCCGCTTGATGTATTGGTTCTTGGTGAAAATGGAAGGCGAAGCAACGGGTTATTTGTGCGAAGAAAAAGTGCATAAGCTCGAACGTCGCAATGAAGGCGGTGCGCCTGATAGTCAGGTTATTCGCGCTGCCCGCTCCAATATGAAATCGCATATGCGCTATATTTCTTATCTGGCAAGCACGCGCAATTATTTAGGCGGCCTTCGTCTTTCTTACGCAGATCTTGCAGCAGCTGCCGCCATATCGGTTATGGATTATACGGGCGACATTGCATGGGAAGAAGAAGAGGTTGCGAGAGCGTGGTATAGTCGCGTTAAATCGCGCCCGTCTTTCCGGCCAATATTAGCCGAGCGCTTGCGCGGTCTGCCACCGTCTTCCCACTACGCTGACCTAGACTTCTAATCGCCATGAAGGGGGATAAGCTCAAATCCGCGCTTATTTCTGATGCGCTGGACCTAGGGTTTTCGTCTGTTAAAATTACGCGGCCCGACGCCATCGCTAAAGCACCCGCGCGACTTGATACCTTCTTAGATAAAGAGCGCCACGGTACAATGACTTGGATGGAAGAGCGCGCTCATTGGCGCTCAAACCCGCAAGCACTTTGGCCTGAAGCAAAGTCTGTCATCATGCTGTCGATGAATTATGGACCGGACTACGATCCGCTGACCTTGCTTGAGCAAAAAGATAGAGCAGCGCTGTCGGTCTATGCAGGAAACCGTGATTATCATGATCTGATCAAAGGCCGTCTCAAGCAGATAGCAGGTAGGTTGGCTGCAAAATCTGGCGAAGATGTCAAAGTTTTTGTTGATACAGCGCCCGTGATGGAAAAGCCTTTAGCACAAGCAGCTGGCCTTGGTTGGCAGGGCAAGCACACCAATTTGGTCAGCCGTGATCTTGGGTCGTGGTTCTTTTTAGGGTCTATTTTTACGACGGCAGATTTAGCGCCAGATGAGGCGGAAGGTGATCACTGTGGTGGTTGTCGTGCCTGTCTTGATATTTGCCCAACCAATGCTTTTCCAGCCCCTTACCAGCTTGATGCAAGACGCTGTATTTCATACCTGACAATTGAGCATAAAGGTCTAGTAGACCGGACGATTAGACCTTTAATAGGCAATCGTATTTATGGCTGTGATGATTGTTTGGCCGTCTGTCCGTGGAACAAATTTGCGCAGCAAACGGAAGAAATAAAACTGCAAGGACGTGATGATTTGAAGGCCCCGAAACTGTCTGAGCTTTCAAAGCTTGATGATGCGGCGTTTCGTGCTTTTTTCTCAGGTTCTCCAGTCAAAAGGATTGGACGCAATAAGTTTATCTCTAATGTGTTGATTGCAATAGGTAATTCAGGCGATTCAGAACTTGCAAAAGACGCAGAAACGCTTCTCAATGATGAAGCGCCTCTTGTGCGGGCGATGGCAGTTTGGGCGCTTCGCAAACTTTTGATAAATGACGCATTTGATGCGCTGGCAAAACAACATATGTTGGCCGAGCACGATGTGATGGTTCTTGAAGAATGGGAAAATGCATGAAGCTGTTTGTCTTTGGTCTTGGCTTTTCTGCGACGGCAGCGGTTAATCGGCTAGGCCCTTCGTGCTTCAATAATGGCGGCTGGGTAGCGGCCACGTGCCGGAGCGAAGAAAAGGCAGAAACCATTCGCTCTGCAGGCATTCGCGCGCACATATTTTCTGGTGAAGAAGCTGGCAATGAGCAAATGCGGGCAGACTTGCAAGAGGCAACCCATATTCTCATGTCCATCAGTCCCGGTGATGATGACCCCGTGCTTGCCCATCACCAAAATGACATAGCAGCAAGCAAGGCGCTGCAATGGATCGGCTATTATTCAACCGTTGGCGTTTATGGTGATCATCAAGGGGCTTGGGTGGATGAGGCAGGAGAACTGCGGCCTGTTAGCAAACGTTCAAAAGAACGGGTGAAAGCAGAAGGCCAATGGGCAGCACTCGGTGAGCAGCTTGATGTTCCCGTTGCCCTTGTTCGCTTGGCTGGCATTTACGGGCCCGGTCGTAACACTTTCATGAATTTTAAAAAGGGCATTGCACGGCGGATCATTAAGCCTGGTCAAGTGTTCAACCGCATTCATGTGTCAGATATTGGAGCGATGACGGAAGCAATGGCGCATCAAAAAGCTGGTGGCATCTTCAACGGTGCTGACAATGAGCCAGCCCCGCCGCAAGATGTCGTTGAATTTGCAGCCAACATGATGGGCGTGGATGTGCCGCCAGATGTTCCATTTGATGAGGCGGATTTATCGCCGATGGGCCGATCTTTTTATGGCGAAACCAAGCGCGTATCGAACGGGCGGCTTGCTGAAGGTTTGGGTATAGAGTTAGAATTTCCAAATTATCGAAAGGCGCTGACAGCGCTTTGGGATGATAAGACTTGGGATAAACAAACCCCTTTGAAAGCGATGATGTAATGGCACCTTCTTTGACCAAAACCGTTATTTTCTCGATTGTCACCATGACGGCCTTCGCCTTGAACTCGGTTTTTGGCCGTTTGGCTTTGTCAGCAGATGCGATTGATCCTGCAAGTTATACGGCAATCCGGCTGACATCGGGTGCGATCATGCTTTTCGTGCTGGTGGCGTTACGCGGTGGTTTTAAGAAAGACTTGACCCCGCCGCCTTTAATGTCGGGCACAGGTGTGATGGCTGCAGCTCTCTTTGTGTATGCCGCTTTCTTCTCATTTGCTTATATCACTCTTGATACGGGTGTTGGTGCACTGATCCTTTTTGCCTGCGTGCAAGCGACCATGATTGGTTGGGGGCTTTTTTCTGGCGAAAGACCAAGCATTCAAGCTTGGATCGGCATTGTTTTGGCCATTAGCGGTTTTGTTTATCTAGTGTCTCCTGGATTAAAAGCACCGGATCCGTTGGGCGCTGTCTTAATGGCCATCGCGGGCATTGCATGGGGTGTCTATTCTCTCAAGGGCAAAGGCTTATCTGACCCGTTGCGGGCAACCGCTCGCAATTTCATTTGGAGCGTGCCGCTTGGTGTTGTCTTGGTATTGATCTTTTTAAGCCAGCAAAAACTGGAATATCACGGCGTCGTTTTGGCCATCGCGTCAGGGGCTATTACATCTGCTCTCGGCTATGCGCTTTGGTATGTGACGCTTAAGGGGCTGACCGCCAATAAAGCCGCGATCTTGCAACTGACCGTGCCTGTGATTGCGACATTCTTCGGCATCGCCATTCTCGGCGAGCCGCTCACGCAACGCTTTATGATCGCAACAATTTGTATTTTGGGCGGTGTCGCCTTGTCGATTTTGGCGAAAGAAAAGAAACTCAGCTAGTCACCGTTGATGGTGGCCGATAGTTTTTCGATTGTCCGCTCCAATAATGCGAGATCTTGTTCACGCGAAAGGCGGTGATCGCCATCTGGAACAAGCGTGAAATTGACATCATCATGCGGCAAGAGATTGATGAGTGCGTGGCCATGTTCCCACGCAACATCCGTATCTTGTCGACCATGCAGAATGTGAACGGGACAACCAAGGTGGAGCGGCGCATCGCCGATCAGGTGTTTGCGGCCATCTTCAATGAGTTTCAACGTGATCTTATAATCGCCATCCTCATAAGAAGAAGGACGCATATAAAACCCCTTCTCAATTACTTCCTTTTGGAGTTCTGGCGGGAACCTCTCCCACATCAGCTTTTCGCTCATATCCCATGCAGGCGCGATAAGTACTATGCCGCCGACGCGGTTCTTCATGCGTGCCGCCAGAAGAAGCGCCAGCCATCCGCCCATTGAGGAGCCGACAATAATTTGCGGACCATTTGTCTTGGTTTCAAAGATGAAACAGGCTTCTTCCAGCCAATCAGAAATCGTGCCGTCTTCAAAAGCACCACTTGAAAGACCGTGGCCTGAATAATCCATCAATGTGCAGGACTGCCCCCGTGCCTTCGCCCATTTTGCGATGGCTTGAGCCTTTTGACCTTGCATGGAAGATTTAAAGCCGCTTAGCCAGAATAGCCCCGGATTTTCACCGTCTTCACTCTGCACTGCAATGGATCGACCTTGAACATCGACCTTCTCAATTTGTAATTTGTCTTGGCTCACTGAGAACGCTCGTTTATGGGTTAAACCCGAAGTTAAATAACCAGAACACAGTGACATGCCTGAACTTGATGGCAAGACCATTTTGCAAATTCTACCGACGCTAAAAACTGGCGGCGCGGAGCGTACTGTTGTGGATATGACGCGCGGCATCGTGGATGCGGGCGGGCGTGCGCTGGTGGCAAGTGCTGGTGGTGGGCTTGTTCAAAAAGTCGAAGACAATGGCGGCACTCATTTTACCCTACCGCTTGATGCAAAGTTTCGGTTGGATCGGCATCTCACCAACAAATGGGCACTTGTTTCTTTGTGTAAGCAAGAGGGGGTGGATTTAATTCATGCCCGCTCCCGTGCACCAGCCTTCCCAGCCCTTGGTGCAGCACGCAAACTTAGCCTTCCCTTCCTCACGACATATCACGGTATCTATTCGGAAAAGAGCGCGCTTAAGCGCTGGTATAATTCTGTGATGGTGGCTGGTGATGCGGTCATTGCAAATTCTACCTATACGGCGTCCCTGATCAAAGAGCGCTACCAGTTAGCGGATGAAGATATCCATATTGTCCATCGTGGTACTGATATGGACCTGTTTGATGCATCAAATATTTCCAAGCAAGCCCAAGCAGAATTGCGTCAGAAGTGGCATTTGCCCGTAGATAAGCCGATTGTCATGCTGCTTGCCCGTTTGACAGATTGGAAAGGGCATCTGCTTGCCATTCGTGCCGCGCGCAAAATTCGCGAAAAGGGCGGTGAATTGCCGCATTTTGTTTTTGCAGGCAGTGCGCAAAGCGAAACGTATTTAGCGCGAGTTCGTTCAGCGATCGTTGAAGCCGCGATGATGGATAATTTCTCGCTTGTGGGTCATGTTGATAATGTGCCGTTGGCCTTGAGTGTGTGCGATCTTGCCATTGTGCCGTCTACGAAGCCTGAAGCGTTTGGTAGATCCGTTGCCGAAGCCTCAGCTGCTGGATTGCCCGTTATTGCCTTTGATCATGGCGGGGCAACAGAGACGATTTTAGCGCCGCCCCGATGCGATGAAGACGAGAAAACGGGCCTAAAAGTACCGGTTGGCGATGTTGAGGCGCTCGCTGCTGCAATAGGAGCAATTACCTCTCTTTCACCATCAAATCGCGATGCGATGGGCGCACGTGGGCGCGCTCATATTCAGCGAAATTTTACCAAAGAGCATATGATTGATAAAACGCTTACCGTTTATCGCAGTTTGATGGGTTGAAAAGGCCCGTTTTCAAGGATTTCTATTGACTTTACGCTAAAAGGTGTAAACTTGGCGCATCGCACATATATGAGCGTTATCGATAATATTATAGGAGTTCAGGACAATTCGCAGACCACATAGAGGGCAAGAGCCTAAGAAAGACGGACCACGCATCAATGGGGACATTCGTGTCCCAGCCGTACAACTGATAGACGCCGAAGGTGAAAACGTCGGTGAAACATCAATTGAAGACGCGCTAGATATGGCCGCGGAAGCGGGCCTTGATCTTGTAGAGATCAATGCGGGTCAAGGAATGCCAGTCTGTAAAATCCTGGACTACGGCAAGCTGAAATTTCAAAAGCAGAAAAAAGCTGCCGAAGCGCGCAAGAAGCAAAAGACGGTTGACGTCAAAGAAATTAAGATGCGCCCGAATATCGACACGCATGACTATGAAGTCAAAATGCGTGCTATTTTGAAATTCTTTGGTCAAGGTGACAAAGTGAAAGTAACGCTGCGGTTCCGTGGTCGTGAAATGGCTCACCAAGAACTCGGCATGGAGTTGCTTCAAAAGGTCAAAGCAGAGACTGCTGAGATCGCTAAGGTCGAATTTGAGCCGAAGCTTGAAGGCCGTCAAATGATTATGGTGTTGGCACCAACTGCCAATAAATAATCAATCGGCATTATGAAATTAGATAACTGGTTCTCTTGTTAAATAGAGAGCCAGTTATTTTTTTGCCTGATTGGTTTTTAACGCAGCGGTTTGGTTGCGGTCGATGATAGTGACAAGCGCGCGACACATGGCGGGAGAAACTTTGTTCAAAAATGTTCTGACACCCAAATCATTAGGATGAAAAACATCGCGCACCGTGCCGTCGTCTCGGGTTTTATAAAATTTGTTATTGCCTTGAAACGCGGAAATGGTCTCGTCAGTTAGCCCTTTCACAGGAAGACACGCACCGCGCGTTTTATGAATGCCGGTAAAGAAATGGTTTTGCCCTTCAAGTCGCTCGGCATTTGGTTTTTCTGCAAAACTTGGCGCCGTTGTGAGATAGAGGCAAGGTGTGTTCTTAGGTATTTGAGCCGCAAGATTGCTCGCATCTTTATCGGCGAGTGCTTTATCTTTTGCCCACTTTTTAGAGTAGCCACCCAACATTGAGAAAACGAGCAACTTGGGTTTGATCGCAATATCTTTAAACAGGGTTTCTACTGGTGATTGATTTGGTTGGCAAAGTGGGTAGTTGCCATCCCTTGCGGTTTGGTGAAACTTTTGGTCTGGCGTATGCAGCGTCCCAAAACCACGGGTATTCTTCGGCCAGCTTTTTTGCGGTACGCAAAGTGCGTCTTTGTGTTCCCCTTCTCGTGCCAACCATGAATTTATCGCTGCGGCCCTAACGCCAGCAACGCCAACATCACCTGAAAAATGCGATTTAAAATCTGCCGCGCGTTCTGGTATCAGCGCGCTGCATGTTTCAGCAAGCTTGCTGAAATGGTCGACATAAGCAGGACCTCCACGAAACAAAATTTGTGAATCGCCAATAATCAAAAGATCAGGGTCGGCTAAGGACTGAGCAGGCGCAGATGAAAGGCCAGCCGTGAGCGTGAAAAGGCTTGAAACAAGCAAAGTTTTGGCAGTTTTTAGCAAACGTAATTCCCCCTCGACCGCAACAAAGTGCGTGCAGCAACTTTATGATCTTACCTTGTATAGTATGGCAAGTGTTACACTGCTAAATATACCGTGAGATTGCGTGAGGCTAATCTTCTTCAAACGCTTGCAATTTATCGCCGTAGACCGTATAAGCGCGCATCGTTGAGTGACCCGGCGGTTTTTGATCTATCTGGATTAAGACGGGCATGCCGTGGCTACTCTAAACGCTTAACACGAAAAACAGCAGTTCCTTGGTCGGTTTCCGGCATTTGGAATATGCATAGAAGGACAAGCAAAATGCCCAAGATGAAGACTAAATCAGGCGCTAAAAAGCGCTTTAAGATCACCGCGAATGGCAAGATCAAAGCGGGCCAAGCTGGCAAACGTCACGGCATGATCAAACGCTCTAATACGTTCCTCCGCAATGCACGCGGCACGACGGTTCTTTCAGAACCAGATGCACGCATTGTGAAAAAATTTATGCCAAACGGCTAGTAACGGATTAGGAGAATAAGAAAATGGCACGTGTAAAACGCGGTGTGACTTCTCACGCCAAACACAAAAAAGTCCTAAAAGCCGCTAAAGGCTATTACGGCGCACGCTCACGGACAATTAAAGTTGCAAAGCAAGCTGTCGAAAAAGCAGCACAATACGCTTACCGCGACCGGAAAGTCAGAAAACGTCAATTCCGCTCATTGTGGATCCAGCGCATCAATGCTGCTGTTCGTCTACATACAGACAGCGAAATGACATATGGCAGCTTCATGAATGGCTTGAGCAAAGCCAACATCGATGTTGACCGCAAAGTTCTATCTGATCTCGCGATCACTCAGCCAGAAGCTTTCAAGGGCTTGGTTGAAGAAGCTCAAAAGGCACTTGCTGCTTAATCGAGCGACAAAACGAATTTCGATAAAGCCCGTCTGTTTAATGCAGGCGGGCTTTATTTTTGCCCTGCTTTTTCCCGCATATAAAGTGCATTCTCACAAATTATAGCGATGACCCCAGCTCGGCAAATGTGTTATTCAGCTGGGAGCCACTGAAAACCCAGAAAATCAGGCTTAAAGTCTGGACCTTACGCTCTGATCTGGTAAAACGCGCGAGACCCATTTATCAGGAAATTTCCATGTCCGAACTTGATCAATTAGAGAGCGAGATTAGCGCTCAAATCGAAGGTGCCGCCAATGAGGCCGTACTTGAAGATATCCGCGTTGCGAGTTTGGGTAAAAAAGGGTCGATTTCCGAGAAGATGAAGACCCTCGGCAAGATGACACCGGAAGAGCGCCAAGTGATGGGGCCAGCGCTTAACGGGCTCAAGGTTCGCATCGGTGACAGCATCGCTGCCCGCAAAGAGATCTTGAAAGAAGCAGCTCTCGGTGAGCGTCTTGCAAGCGAGACTGTTGATGTAACCTTGCCTAACCGTGCTGACCCTTTGTCGGACGGGCGTATCCACCCAGTGACCCAAGTGATCGATGAGATCACCGCTATTTTTGCCGATATGGGTTTTGGTGTGGCCGATGGTCCTGACATTGAGACTGATTATTATAATTTTACCGCGTTGAACTTTCCTGAAGGCCACCCAGCCCGTGAAATGCACGACACGTTCTTCTTCAATGAGAAGGAAGATGGCGAGCGCCTTTTGCTGCGCACGCATACATCACCCGTTCAAATCCACACGATGGAAGAAAAAGAACCACCAATCCGCGTGATCATTCCTGGCCGCACCTATCGCCAAGATTCAGATCAAACCCATACGCCAATGTTCCACCAAGTGGAAGGCCTTGTGGTTGGTGAAGACATTCACATGGGCCACCTTAAGTGGACCTTGGAAGAGTTTTGCAAAACCTTCTTTGAAGTACCAACATTGAAACTACGCCTGCGTCCAAGCTTCTTTCCGTTTACTGAGCCAAGCATGGAAGTTGATGTTCAATGCAAATTTGGCGACGGCGAAGTGAAAATAGGTGAGGGCGATGGCTGGATGGAAATCCTCGGCTCTGGCATGGTTCACCCTAATGTTTTGAAGCACGGCGGTGTTGATCCTGAAAAATACTCAGGCTTCGCGTTCGGCGTCGGTATCGACCGCCTTGCCATGTTGAAATACGGCGCACCAGATTTGCGTGCGTTCTTTGACGCAGATGCCCGTTGGATCAAACATTACGGCTTCCGCCCAATTGATATTCCAAGCCTTGTTGGCGGCCTTAGCTCTTAAGATAACGCGTAGAAAGATAGAGAAATGAAATTCACAGTCTCCTGGCTCCGCGATTATCTCGACTTTGATGTATCGCTTGAACAGCTTCTTGAAACACTGACATTGATCGGCCTTGAAGTCGAAGATGTGGACGATCCTGCAAAAAGATTGGCAGCGTTCAAAATTGCTCATGTGCTTGAAGCAGAACAACACCCTGATGCGGACCGCCTTCGTGTTTTGAAGGTTGATAACGGCTCTGGCGAGCCATTCCAAGTGGTCTGCGGTGCGCCAAACGCGCGCGCGGGCATGAAGGGCGTTTTGGGTTTGCCGGGTGACTATGTGCCAGGCCTTGATATTACGCTTTCTGTCGGCAAAATCCGTGGCGTTGAAAGCCGTGGCATGATGTGTTCAGGCAAAGAGCTTGAAGTATCTGAAGATCACGACGGTATTCTCGATCTGCCAGAAGATGCGCCTGTGGGTGAAGCCTATGCTGTGTGGGCTGATATGGATGATCCGGTGATTGAGATCGGCGTTACGCCAAACCGCCCTGATGTTTTGGGTGTTTATGGTATTGCCCGCGATCTTGCGGCAGCTGGTCTTGGTAAGCTCAAAAACAAAGCCGTACCAAGCGTGCGCGGTAATGGTGCTTGCCCTGTAAGCGTTGATATTCAAAATCCAGATTTCTGTCCAGCATTTGGTTTGCGCCAAGTAACGGGCGTTAAGAACAGCCCGTCGCCTGAATGGATGCAAAGCCGTCTTCGTGCCATTGGTCTTCGCCCAATCAACGCACTGGTAGACATCACCAACTACATGACGTTTGATCGCGGTCGTCCGCTGCACGTGTTTGATGCGGACAAAGTGCACGGCAATCTCGTCATTCGTTCTGCGAAAGAGGGCGAAGAGCTGGAAGCGCTCAATGACAAGACTTACACGCTTGATGAAACCATGGGTGTGATCGCGGATGATAACGGTGTTGAATCGCTGGCCGGTGTTGTTGGCGGTGTTGTTTCAGGTTCTGAAGCTGATACGACCAATGTGCTGATTGAATCAGCCCTTTGGGACCCAATGCAAATTGCCCGCACAGGCCGCAAGCTTGGTGTTAACACAGATGCGCGCTACCGTTTTGAGCGCGGTGTTGATCCAAACTTCATGATTGAAGGCCTCGAAGAAGCAACCCAATATGTGCTTGATATTTGTGGTGGTGAAGCAAGCAATCTGCACATTGCAGGGCAAGTGCCAGATGTTGATCAAATCATCGAATTCCCAACAACGGAAGTAAAACGCCTTGGCGGGATCGACCCTGAACCGCGTGAGATTAAAGCAATTTTAGAATTGCTCGGCTTCTGGGTCTCAGGCCAAGCGCCAGATTTTAAGGTTGCTGTTCCAAGCTATCGTCCTGATATTTTCGGCACGGCTGATTTGGTGGAAGAGGTTGTTCGTATTTTTGGCATCAACGAAGTGCCATCGACACCATTGCCGCCTATGTCGGTGATTGGTTCTGCGAAACTAACCCTTTCGCAAAACCGCAACCGCACAGCAAAACGCACCCTTGCAGGGCGCGGTATGTTGGAAGCGATGACGTGGTCCTTTATTTCAGAGACTGAAGCCAAGCTATTTGGTGGCGGTGATGCGAGCCTGAAACTAGCAAACCCAATCTCCAGCGATCTTTCTGATATGCGCCCAAGCCTGTTGCCGGGCTTGATGCTGGCCGCACAACGCAACGCAGACCGTGGTCTCGGTGATGTGGCGTTGTTTGAGGTTGGTCAAGTTTTCCAAGGCGATAAGCCAGAAGATCAGCATGACTGTGCTAGCGGTATTCGCCGTGGCCTTTCAGGTAGTGGTCGCCACTGGACCGGCAAAGGAGCTGAGGTAAGCGTTTATGACGCTAAAGAAGACGCTCTCGGCGTTTTGGCGGCTCTGGGTGCCAATATCGATAATTTTCAGATCGTGGCTGGTGGTGCCGATTATTTCCACCCAGGCCGCTCTGGCACGATCCAGCAAGGGCCAAAGAACATCATTGGTCACTTTGGTGAGTTTCATCCTGCACTTCTTGAAAAGCTCGATGTAGCAGGCCCACTTGTTGGGTTTGAAATCAACCTGCAAGCGCTTCCAGCCCCGCGCTCAAAAGCAACCAAGACGAAGGGTGCGATGCGTATCTCAGACCTTCAGCCCTTGCACCGTGATTTTGCTTTTGTGGTCAATAAGGATGTGCAAGCAGATAAAGTCCTGCGCGCAGCTAAAAGCGCTGACAAGAAGCTTATTAGCGATGTTTCTTTGTTCGATATTTTCGAAGGCGATAGCTTAGGTGCAGACAAGAAGTCGCTGGCAATCGACGTGACACTTCAGCCATCAGATAAAACGATGACCGATGAAGATATCGAGGCGGTAGCAACTAAGATTGTTCTGGCTGTTGAAAAAGCAACGGGTGGTACGTTGCGAGGCTAAAGAGGTTCTACTGGAGATAAGACCAGTAGACGTTGAGCCTAGTAAAGTTTTACTGCAGCGGATTGCTTGTGCTGAGTAAACTTGGCCGTATTGATTTCATCCGGTGTGATGACATTGTTTTGGTCCGTGTTCACACGGTCCCAAGCAACCCTGTAAAGGCGCAAATTTTTCACAAAACCAGCGTTTTTATGTCCAGAGCTCGCAAGCAACTTAATGAATGTCTTAAACTCAGGCTTGCTAAGTGACGTTGAGTTGTCAATGTCCGCTTTTGAAAAGAACGAAGCTTTGCTGTCATTAGCGAAAGCACCCTGTGCTACACCTAAACTCAACATCAATGTAATTGCGACCAAACGTTTCACAAGACTGTCCTTTGTTGTCTGCTCTACTAAATGGCGGTTTTATAGGCAAAAGCCAATGAACAAAGTGTTCACCTGCGTTCACGTTCTTGCGCGGTACTGGTAACAGTTCGTGATCAAATCAAATATGTTCTTGTTTTGTTCTCATTTTTGGTTAATATCAAACCAGAATCAGCGAACACTATTTGGGATATCAGAAGGGACGGCCAATTATGACGATGCATTTGCCACTTGAACATTTTTCAAACGCAACTCTTCAACCCTTTGTAAAGCGTGAACCCATCAACCCGCTCGCAAACCCATTTGTTTTGAAAGTAATTCCCTTTTGGATGGGTGGTGAGGTCAATCGTGGTGATTTAACCGATGCGGCTTGTTTGTTTGAACCAACCTATCGTGTTCGCATTGAAAGCCTGCTGCATCTTGATTGCGATGATGTGGAAGAGCAACACGGTCCAGATGTAGCTTATACCCTTGAAGGCCGAACAGGTCTTTATGTGGTGGTCAGTGATATTGAAAGCATTCGCGATGGTGTGCGTGGTAAATCGCTCGGCTACAAAGTTTCGAAAGCCGGTATTGCCGAATATGTGATTGAGACGCCAGCTGGATTGATTATTTTTGCGCAGGATATGAACGCAAATAGCAATCAGCTCGCCGCGTAATTTTAATTGTGACCTTGGTGTATTAACCAGTCAAATTACCAGATGAAATAATTAGGGAAGATGTGCTGAGGGGCATAACAGCGGCACCTTCCCTTAACGAGGCCAGGGTAAACCTCTGTGCCTAATATGTTTCTCTCAAAGCTTTTGCTCAACCCACGTATTTTCACGTGTCCGTGTGGTCATTAAGTGAAGGTATTCCTATCGTCACAAACCAGAAACAAAAAAAGGCCGCACAATGTGCGGCCTTTGATCTTCAAAAAAATCTTAGTAAGGGCAAAGTGCCGTCTTACTAGTCTTCTTTTTTGATTTCTTCACCAGTCTCCTGGTCGACAACCTTCATTGATAGGCGCACTTTGCCGCGCTCATCAAAGCCCATCAATTTCACTTTAACTTTTTCGCCTTCTTTAACAACATCAGTTGTTTTTTCAGGACGACCATTGGTCAGTTGTGAAATATGCACAAGGCCATCTTTCGCGCCGAAGAAGTTCACGAATGCGCCGAAGTCGACTGTTTTCACAACAGTACCTTCGTAGATTTCGCCAACTTCAGGCTCTGATGTGATCGACTTGATCCAAGTGACAGCCGCATCAATTGCTTTGCCATCGCTTGACGCCACTTTAACAGTGCCATCGTCTTCGATGTTCACTTTAGCGCCTGTCTTCTCAACGATCTCACGGATAACCTTACCGCCAGTACCGATCACTTCACGGATTTTGTCGGTTGGGATCTGCATGATTTCGATGCGTGGAGCAAATTCGCCAACGCTGTCACGTGATGCAGACAAGGCGTCTGTCATACGATCAAGAATGTGCAAACGACCGCCCTTGGCTTGCTCTAGAGCTGCCTGCATGATCTCTTCAGTGATGCCGTCGATCTTAATGTCCATTTGAAGTGAAGTGATACCGTCAGCAGTACCAGCCACTTTAAAGTCCATATCGCCGAGGTGATCTTCGTCGCCAAGGATGTCAGAAAGAACAGCGTAATCGTCGCCTTCTTTAATCAAGCCCATTGCGATACCAGCAACTGGTTTCTTAAGCGGTACACCAGCGTCCATAAGAGCAAGCGAAGTACCACAAACTGTTGCCATTGAAGATGAACCATTTGATTCAGTAATCTCAGACACAACACGCAATGTGTATGGGAACTCGTGGTTCTCAGGCAACATTGGGTGGATCGCACGCCAAGCTAGTTTACCGTGACCGATTTCACGACGACCAGGTGAGCCAGTACGACCAGTTTCACCAACAGAGAATGGAGGGAAGTTGTAGTGAAGCAAGAAGCTCTCTTTACGTGTTCCATCCAAGCTGTCGATGAATTGCTCGTCATCAGCAGTACCAAGTGTTGCAACAACAAACGCCTGTGTTTCACCGCGTGTGAAGAGCGCAGAACCGTGTGTGCGTGGCAAAATGCCAACTTCTGAAACAATGTCACGAACTTTGTCGAGTGAACGACCGTCGATGCGTGAGCTTGTTTTGATGATGTTGCCGCGAACAACAGATGCTTCTGCTTTCTTGAACAAATCACCAAGCAATACGCCGTCTGGACCTTCTTCACCTTCAGCAGGTGTAAGGGCTTCAACAACTTTCGCTTTCACCGCATCAACAGCGTCTTTACGCTCAAGCTTTGCAGTGATTTTGTAAGCTTCAGTTAGATCATCGCCAACAAGTCCAAGCACTTTGCCGTAAACTTCTGAGTGATCTTCAACAATGTGCTCACGTGGTGCTTTTGCAGCCGTTTCAGCAAGCTTGATGATCGCATCAATTACTGGCTGGAAGTTTTTGTGACCAAAGGCAACCGCACCAAGCATGATTTCTTCGCTTAGTTCTTTTGCTTCTGATTCAACCATCAACACAGCGTCGCCCGTACCAGCAACAACAAGATCAAGAGATGAATCTTCCATGTCATCGGTTGTTGGGTTCAAGACGTATTCGCCGTCAACGAAACCAACGCGTGCACCACCAATTGGGCCCATGAATGGAACACCAGAGATTGTAAGGGCGGCAGAAGCTGCAACCATTGCCAATACGTCTGGGTTATTTTCCATGTCATAAGACATAACGGAGATGATCACCTGTGTGTCGCACTTAAAGCCGTCAGCAAAAAGCGGACGAAGTGGACGGTCAATCAGGCGACAAGTGAGTGTTTCGTTCTCGCTCGGGCGACCTTCACGTTTGAAGAAGCCACCAGGGATTTTACCAGCCGCATAGGCTTTTTCTTGGTAGTTCACTGTGAGCGGGAAGAAGTCTTGGCCAGGTTTTGGCTTTTTAGCAGCAACGATTGTCGCCATAACTGAAGTGTCGCCGTAGCTTGCGATTACCGCACCGTCAGCCTGACGCGCCACTTTACCAGTTTGTAGTTTTAGGGGACGTCCGCCCCAATCAATTTCTACTTCATGAATATCAAACAAAATTTTGTCCTCATATGTAACCGCGCCCCCTATGGGCAAACGGCTGAACGCTTTCGGCGTTCTTTTGCGAATGTCGCGGCGATCATGAGCAAGACAACGAGAAGCTTTTAAAGGTAACTGAAAAAGCCACTGGCAATCCTGCCATGAACAGTCCGCATTAAAATTGATGCCACAGCATCAAGGCAAAAGGCGGCACCGTGAGGCACCGCCTATTGAAAACGTTAGCGGCGTAGGCCGAGACGTTTAATCAAGTCAGCGTAACGCGCTTGATCTTTTTTCTTTACGTAGTCGAGGAGACGACGACGCTGGCTAACCATTTTCAAAAGGCCGCGGCGAGAGTGATTGTCTTTGCCGTGGTCTTTAAAGTGGCCAGTCAAATTATTGATACGCTCAGATAGAATAGCAACCTGTACTTCTGGTGAGCCAGTGTCGCCGTCTTTAGTGGCATATTCTTTGATAAGTTCCGCTTTGCGGTCTGCTTCAATCGACATCGGGTACTCCTATAAATTGGCCCTTAATGGGCGAGATTGAATATCCGCTTCGGTTTCAACATGCCCTTATCAACTTCACCTAGAGCAATCAGAAGTCCTTCTGATGTGACGCTCACAGTGTCGGTAATCAAAGGTGCATCGCGTCCGCGAAGCAATACGGATTGACCTTGTTTAAGGCGTACCGCGTCTTGTTTGCTTATGGCCACCGCCGGGATGTCGTCCAGCGCGGTCTCAACAGACAAGAGCACATCATCAAAATGGCCGTTATAAGCCATTTCGGTGAATTCTGGTGTCTTATGACGCAATTCCTCTAGCATTGCTAGTGAAATCATGTCCTCTTCGTTAAATGGGCCAACGCAAAGGCGTCTGAGTGCCGAAACATGGCCTCTGGTACCCAATTTACGTGACAAATCACGGGCTAAAGCGCGTACATAGGTTCCTTTGCCGCATTCAGCCTCTAAAATCGCTGTATCCGCATCAGGCCGCTCGACCAATTCAAGGTTATGAACCTGTATCGGACGGGCTTGTAAAACGACTTCTTCGCCGTCGCGGGCGCGGTCATAGGCGCGCTCGCCATCGATTTTGATTGCTGAAAACGCAGGCGGCACTTGCATGATCTCGCCCATGAATTGGGGCAAAAGTGCTTTTATTTCATCATCTGATGGTCTGTGGTCTGAGGTCTCAGTCACATGACCCTCACCGTCATCGGTATTGGTCTCTGAACCAAACTGGACCGTAAAGCGGTAAACCTTCTCGCCATCCATGATGAATGGCACTGTTTTGGTCGCTTCGCCCAAGGCAATGGGCAACAAACCAGTTGCTAGCGGGTCCAGCGTGCCGGCGTGACCGGCTTTATTGGCGTTAAACAGCCATTTCATTTTGCCGACAGCTTGGGTGGATGTCATCTCAAGCGGTTTATCAAGCACGATCCAACCGCTGGTATCCAATCCCTTCTTCC